>JAIBAP010000003.1 GCA_019695115.1 Caldilineales bacterium
AACTCCCACCCCACCGCCCACACCCACCGACACACCGACAGCAACCCCCACTCCCACCCCACCGCCCACACTCACCGACACCCCCACACCCACCGACACGCCGACAACAACCCCAACTCCCACCCCCCCGCCCACACCCACCGACACACCGACAGCGACCCCCACTCCCACCCCACCGCCCACACCCACCGACACACCGACAGCGACCCCCACTCCCACCCCACCGCCCACACCCACCGACACCCCCACACCCACCGACACGCCGACAACAACCCCAACTCCCACCCCACCGGCCACACCCACCGACACCCCCACACCCACCGACACGCCGCTCACCTCCGGCCCGGCGCCGAGACCACCTTCTGCGGCCTTTGGTCAGCTCACGCCCTCGCACCGCATCTGGCTGCCGGTATTCTTGCAGATGGGTCGCCCGCGGGCGGGCGGCCCCGATCTGTCCGGCCGGACAAGAGGCCCGGCCACAATCCACTAATTCACGCCCCCGCACCCGGCCCCCCGCACCCGGCCCCCGCACCCGCATTTGGCCGTCCCCCCCACCTGCGGTACAATGCCTGCGCTTTTCGACGCTTGCCCGGTAATCGCCCCCCGGGCCAGTTTGCGGTGAGTTCTTACCTCCCTCTCGTCAGGAAAGCATACGCTCGCCACCGTTGACGTCGTCTCATCGTTGTTTCAAGCGGCGTCGAATTTCGACTCCCCTGCCCTGGCCTTGAGAGGCCACAGGAGTCAAAAATGATACCTCGAACGATCGGATATACTTCTCCGGGCGACATCTCCCAACGAGGGGCGATTGTCGTTCTACTCACAGTGATCCTATCCCTGTTGGCAGGTGGGTCGGCAGGTGTGTTGGCGCGAACCAGGGTCGCCGACCAAATGGCCATGCTCGCTGCTCCCGCCGACGCCATCGGCATCTGGATTCTGAACGGACAGACGACCGCAGCGCCGGCAATGCGCGCGGCGGGGGCCAAGTGGGCGCGCATCGCCATCAGCTGGCGCACGATCGAGTCCAGCCCGGGCGTCTACAACTGGAGTAGCGCTGATAGCCGGGTCGACTATGCCCAGCAGCAAGGCTATCAGATCGTATTGGCGGTGATGAGTAACCCAAGCTGGGCCGCCGCCACCGAGTGCGGGCCGCTCTATGCCCAGCATATAGCCACCTACGCTAATTTCATGAAGGCAGTTGTGCAGCGATACAGCGTTTCACCGCACAACATCCGCTATTTCGAGCTGGGGAACGAGCCGGACAACGCCGATGTGGCCGGCTTTGGCTGGGTGGGCGGCTGCTGGGGCAAAGGCCCGGGCCAGGCCGAGGGCGCAGGCGGGGCCGCCTATGCCAACATGCTCAAAACCGTTTATCCGGCCATGAAAGCAGCCAACGCCAACATCATCGTGGCGATGGGTGGCCTCAGCTACGAATCGTGGTGGAGCGAGGGCGGCCCCTTCGACCCCAATTTTCTAACCGATCTGCTGGCGGCGGGCGGCGGCGCTTACTTCGATGTCATCAACTATCATTTCTACGAGGCGTTCTCGTACAAGTGGGGTTCGGTGGTGGGCAAGGGCCAGGTCTTGCAAGAGAAAGTGCGCCAGGCCACCGGCCAGACCAAGCCGCTGATGATCACGGAAATCGGCACACCCAGCCAGAAGCCCGCCGGCACATCCGACCAGAACACCTATAGCGAGGATTTGCAGGCGCGCTATGTGATCAAGGGCCTGACCCAGGCCGTCGCCGCCGGCATCTATCCTGCCATCTGGTTTCAGGCGCAGGATTTGCCGTCCAGCAGCCTGGGCTATAGCTTTGGGCTTTTGCGCACAGACCTGACCTACAAACCCGGCTACTATGCCTATCGCACCCTGGCTGCCGAGCTGGCCGGCGCGACTTACGCCGGCAGAGCCACCGGTTTGAATACCAGCATCGAAGGCTATCGCTTCGTCAAAGCAGCGCAAAGCAAATTGATCCTCTGGTACACCGGGACGACTGCGGTCAATCAGCCTTTCTCGCTCAGCGCGCCGGGTGCATCGCTGCGGGTGGTGGACAAACTGGGGGTGCAGATTTTGATCGTCGATGGCGAAACGGGCGACCTCGACGCCGCCCGCAACGGCTCGGTGACCATTGCCGTCGGCCCCAGCCCGCTCATCGTCGAAGCCCTTGCTGCGGCGAACACCCCCACCCCGACCGCCACCCGCACAGCCACGCCCACCAGCAGCGGCTCGCCCACAAGCACACCCACCTCGACCCCGTTCAAAACCCTGCGCGTCAACAGCGGCGGGCCTACCGCCACCGACAGCGGCGGACGGGTTTGGGCCGCCGACCAACTGTATGTGGCTGGCGATTGGGGCTACACCGGCGGCGCGGCCAAATCATCGACGCAGGCGGTGGCCGCCACCAGCGACGACGCCCTCTTCCAGCGTTGGCGCGAGGGCGCAGGCGACTACTATTTCACCATTCCCAACGGCGTCTACCAGCTGAAGCTGCGCTTTGCCGAGATGCAGGCCACTGCCGCCGGCCAACGGCTGATGAAGATCGTCATCGAGGGCAGAACGGTGGAATCGAGCCTCGATGTCTATGCCGTGGCCGGCCGGTACACCGCCCTCGACCGCAGCTACCGGGTCACGGTCGATGACGGCCTGCTTCACATCGATTTGGCGAAGCTATCGGGCAGCACCTACAAGACCATGATCGCGGCCATCGAGATCGTATCCGCCAACTCGACGCCCACGCCCACCGCTACACCCACACGAGTTGCGACCTCCACCCCCACCGTTACGGCCACAGCCACGGTCACCCCCACCCCCACTCTGACTGCCACCGCCACCATCACACCCACCGCCAGCGAAACGGCCACCATCACACCCACCCCCAGCGAAACCCCCACGGCCACGATCACGCCGACGGCGACGATCACACCCACCGCCACCGCAACGGCCACCGTCACCCCCACCCCTAGCGAAACCCCTACGGCCACAATCACGCCGACGGCGACGATCACTCCCACCGCCACCGCAACGGCTACCGTCACCCCCACCCCCAGCGAAACAGCCACGGCCACGTTCACGCCAACCGCCACCGCAACCCCCACACCCGCGCCCTTTGGCCCGGTGCGGGTCGATAGCGGCGGCGGCGACTTCACCGACGCCGGCGGACGCGTCTGGGCCGCTGACCAATTGTATGTGGCCGGCGGTTGGGGCTACGCACTCGGCGCGGCCAAGTCAGCGACGCAGGCGGTGGCCGGCACCACCGACGATGCTCTCTTCCAGCGTTGGCGCGAGGGCGCAGGCGACTACTACTTCACCATCCCCAACGGCGTCTACCAGGTGACGCTGCGCTTTGCCGAGATGCAGGCCACCGCCGCCGGCCAGCGGCTGATGAAGATCGCCATCGAGGGCAAGACGGTAGAGTCGAGCCTGGATGTCTTTGCCGTGGCCGGTCGTTTCACCGCTCTCGACCGTAGCTACCGGGTCACGGTCGGCGACGGCCTGCTTCACGTCGATTTGGTGAAGCTATCGGGCAGCACCTACAAGACCATGATCGCGGCCATCGAAATCATCGCCATCACGCCGACCCCCACACCCACAACGACGCCGACCCCCACCCAGACCGCCACAGCAACGCCGACCCCCACCCAGACTGCTACGGCAACGCCGACCCCCACCGAGACGCCGACAGCGACCCCGACCGCCACCGAGACGCTGACCCCTACTGCCACCCCCACTCCGACCGAAAGCCCCACTCCCGAACCATCGCCCACCCCCACCCAGACCCCGACCGAGACGCCGTCGCCGTCGCCCACCCCCACCGACACCCCCACCCCGGAAATCCCCTGAACCGTCCATGCCGCCCACACACACCGTCCCTTCCGTCCGCCTGACCAGCCTGGCCGCCTGCGCCGGCTGAGCGAGCAAACTGGCCGCCGAGGCCCTGGCGCAGGTCCTGCGCCCTCTCCACGAAACCTATACCGGATTACGCGATGACAACCTGCTGGTAGGGCTGGATGTGGTCGATGACGCCGCCGTTTATCGCCTGAACGACGAATCGGCCCTGGTCATCACCCTCGATTTCTTCACCCCTATCGTCGACGATCCCTATGCCTATGGCGCCATCGCCGCCGCCAACAGCCTGAGCGACATCTACGCCATGGGGGCCAGGCCCATCCTGGCCCTCAACATCGCCGCCCTCCCCAAGACCTTGCCGGTCGAAGTCTCGGCCGAGATCCTGCGCGGCGGGGCCGAGAAGGCGCGCGAGGCGGGCGTGGTGGTGGCGGGCGGGCACACGGTACAGGATTCCGAGCCGAAATTCGGGCTGGTGGCCCTGGGGCTGATTCATCCCGACCGGGTCACGCGCAAGGGCGGAGCCTTGCCCGGCGACCGGCTGCTGCTGAGCAAGCCGCTGGGGGCGGGCGTGGTGACGACGGCGCTGAAGAACGACAAGGCAACGGCAGCCGAGGTCGAGGCTGCCACCCGCAGTATGCTCCGGCTCAACGCCGCCGCCGCTCGCATCGCCTACGACTTCGGTGCCCATGCCGTCACCGACATCACCGGTTTCAGCCTGCTGGGGCACGGCTGGGAGATGGCCGAACACAGCGGCGTCGGCTTTCGGCTGCGTTTTGGCGCCCTGCCCTGGCTGGAAGGGGCCGAAAGGTTGGGCAGAGATTGGGTCTTTCCGGGCGGCGCCCACGACAACCGCCGCTTCTACAGCCCCCATGTCCGTTTCGACCCTGCCCTGGCCGAATGGCAGCAGGTGCTCTGCTTTGGCCCCGAGACATCGGGCGGGCTGCTGATGGCTCTGTCGGCCGACCAGTCTGCACCCGCCCGGCTGGCGGCCGCCGCCCAGGGCCTGGCCCTGTGGGAGATCGGCGAAGCCGTCCCCGGCGACGCCATCGAAGTCCTGGCCTGAGAATGGAGAGAGTTGCCAACTTTTGGAAAGTTGGCAACTCTTTGACTAAGATCGGAGAGAGTTGCCAACTTTTGGAAAGTTGGCAACTCTTTGACTAAGATCCGATCATGTATTCCAAATCCTCGGCCATGAACTCCGGTGAGATGTTGGGCGGCCAGATGAGCTTCACCCGGCCTGCGGGGTCCACCACCATGATCGAAGCGGTGTGATCGACCAGGTAACCGCTCTGCCCCTCGACTTCGTTCTTGGCGAAATAGACGCCGAAAGGGGTGGCGGCCTGCAACACCTCTTGTTCCGAGCCGGTGAGACCGAGAAAAGTGGGGTTGAACGCGGCCATATACGGGGCCAGTTTTTCCGGCGTGTCGCGTTCGGGGTCCACCGAAACCATCAACACCTGGACATCATCGGCCTTGTCGCCTAGCAAGGTCAGCGCCTGGTTGAGGCGGGCCAGAGTGGTGGGGCAGACGTCGGGGCAGTAGGTGTAGCCGAAGTAGAGGACGGCGTGCTTGCCGCGGAAGTCGCTCAGGGCCACGCGCTCGCCGGTGTGTGCGGTCAGGCTGAAGTCGACAGGGTCTTGCGACTGCAACACCTGGCCGTGAAAGATGTGCGGGCGCAGCCGTGGGACGACAACGATAGCCGCCAGGGCAATGACAGCCAGGGCGATAAGGGCAATGAGGATCGGTTTAGGGATGCGCATGGGGTGGAATGGCGGATTGTGGATTGCGAATTGCGAAATGGTTACGGAACACGGAACACGCAACACGCAACACGCAATACGCTCCTTATGGTGCATAACACAGAAACAGGTGCGCCGCCTCGTAGCCCAGCTTGCCCACGCCCTGGCTGTTTCGCACTTCCTGGCCCAGCAAGCGGATGTGATCGAGGATGCGGGCGGCGTCGGGCGGGTTGGTGGTGGGGCGATAGACGGCGCGGAGGATGCCCCAGTCATCGACCAGCGCCAGGGCCGGGCTGAGGGCGAAGCTGCCATCGGGCTGAGCCTCGTAAAAAACCTCGAAGCCGCCGCCAACGATGGTCTTCAGCCGGTCGGGGTCGGGGCTGCTGAGGAAGCGCCAACCGGCCGGGCCAGCCCCCTGCGCCTGGGCGAGATTTTGCAGGGCGGCGGGCGTGGCCTGGGATGAATCGAGGGCGATGCTGACAAGCGCGACGGGCACACCCCCGGTCTCGGCCTCGCCCAGGCGGGCGTTGACCTCGGCCATGATGGCGTCGGTGGCGGGGCAGCCGTGGGCCGGGCAGCCGGTGTAGGTGAAGTTGTAGAGGACGAACTGCCCGCGCAGGTCTTCGTTGGTCACGGTCTGGCCGTTCTGGTCGGTCAGGGCAAAGCCGGGGGCCAGACGGATGCGCGGGAGCACCTTGATCGGCTGGAAGATGACGAAGGCCAGCAATCCCACCAGGACGAGGGCAAAGACGGCCAGGGCCAGCCGCTGCCAGGCTCGCAACTGGAAGCCGGGCGAGGGAGGGGCTTGGGTGAGGGTGGTCATGCGTGGGCGGCGCTGAAAAACTGGCGGATGAAGGCCTTCTGCAGGGCCAGGGTGTCCTCGACCGAACCATCGAGCGGGGCCGTGACCTTGAACAGCACGGCCCCCTCATCGGCCTCGCGCAACGAGTTGGGATAGAGGAAGAAATAGAGGACGACGTGCTCCCACTGTTCTTTGCGGGCGTTCACGCGCAGGGCGTAGAGTTCGCCCCCTCCTTCCATCTCCACCGGCTCCGACATCACCTCGGTCTGCCAGCCATCGGCGGTGTAGCAGATCTGCGGCGAGTGAAACGACTTGGTCTGGCGGCTGCCGATGAGGCTGAGCCAGACATAGCGGCCATCGGGCCGTGTGTAGCGCCGGTAGACATATTGCTCCGGCTCCAGCAGGATCTGGACTTCGATGTTGGTCTGGGGGATGTCGGCGCCCTGCCAGTCGCCGATCTGCAACGGCAGCGCGGCCAGGTCGCCTTGCAGACTGAAATCGAAGCCGGCGGCCACGGTTCGCTCGCGCTCGGTGCGTCGCCAGCGGTCGATGTCGGCCACAAAGCCATAGCTCGACCCCGCCCCGGCCGCCGGTTGCCAGAGCTGGCGGCCGTAGAACACCGCCACCGCCGCCAGCGCCAGCAGCAGCACGGCCAGCAGGATTACAAGAGGTCGCTGCGAATCTCCCGGCAGCCGAGCAGCCGGGCGAACAGAATCAGACATGCGAAAGCGAAGAGAAAGAAGACGATGCCCGAATAGTCATGATAGTAGGTGAATCCGGCCTCGACGCCCCAGCGGTCGGCCACCCACAGCAGGCTGCTGACCCGCAGGACGTTGCCGAGGATGGCGATGGGGACGGCCATCAACGCCAGCAGCAGTTTGCGCGGCCACGAGCCTTCGACGACATAGGCAAACACGGCCACCAGCGTCAGCAGGGCGACGATGGAGCGCAGCCCCGAACATTGCGCCCCCACCACCAGGTTGGCGTTGGGCAGGGTGACGGCCATGCCCTCGACGATGACATCCATCCCCAACGCCTGCACCACCGCGCCCGAAACCCCGCCGGTAAACTGGGCCATGGGCAGGCTGCTGGCCTCGATGAAGGGCAACGGCACCATGAAGACGAGAAAGGCCAGGGGGAAGGCCAGGCGACGGAGGGCGGCGGCGCCCCACAGATAGAAGACGACCCCGGCAAAGAGGGCGATCATCCCCAGGGCGGCCAGAAAGAAGGCCCGCTCGAACAGGGCGACCAAATAGACGGCCAGGGCGGCGATGAGCAGGAACAACCCCAGGTTGCTGGGACGGCGCTCGACGCGGGGCAGCAAACGCCAGGCAAAGAAAGCCGACACCAGCGGCACCAGCACACCGTGCGAGTAGTAATCGTTGCTCCACCACTCGTAGGCCAGCCAGCGCAGGGTGGGCAACAGCACCAGCAGCCCGACCAGGAAGATGGCGGCGTGAAGCCAGAGGGTGGAGCGACGGAGCGAAGACAACATGGTTGTGGCATTATACACGAAGCCCGGCGAATCGTCACCGCCGGGCCGATTGACACCGCCCGCTGCTTGCAGTAACATCCAGGTCAAGCGATGAAACACCATCCACCCACGCCCGCCATGCCAACCAGCAAGTTCAGCCCGGCCTTCGAGTCTGCTCTGCGCGACCGCCCCCAGGCAGAGGTGGCGGCGATCGTCCGTTGCGACCGCCTCGACCCCGACCATGTGGCCGAAGCCGAGTCGCTGGGGCTAACCGTCAGCAGGCAGCTCCGCCTCATCCGCAGCCTGGCCGTCGCCGGCCCGGCCGCCGCCCTGCTGGAACTGGCCGCGGCGCCCTGGGCCTTGAGCATCGAACCCGACCAACCCGTTCATAGCACCGCGGAGGTTCAGTCATGAGCGATCCCACCCAGCAACGCGAGGCCAAGCTTCACCCCGACCTCCGTCGAGCCCTCGTCACCGCCGGCCCCGATGAAGTCCTTCCGGTCATCATCCGCTACCGCCGCGAGGCCGGCGCCGCCGCCGCCCAGGCGATGACCCCCGACCTGGTGACGACGATGACCTACGAAACCCTGCCGGTGTTGGCAGCCGAAGGCACGCCGCCCACCATCGTCAGCCTGGCCGAAAACCCCTCGGTCGAGCGCATCTGGTACGACCTGCCCGTGCACACCTGGCTCGACGTCTCGGTGCCGCTGATCGAGGCGCCCAGAGTGTGGGAGAACGGTCGTCAGGGGACGGGGGTGAAGGTCGCCATCTTGGATACGGGGGTCGATCTCAACCATCCCGATCTCAAGGACCGTATCCGCGGCAGCCAGGATTTCAGCGGCAAGGGCAATGTGCAGGATGGCAACGGTCACGGCACGCATGTGGCCGGCATCATCGCCGGGTCGGGCTCGGCTGGCGGCGGCAGCTATCGCGGCGTGGCCCCGGCGGCCGAGTTGTACATCGGCAAGGTGCTGGATGACCGCGGCAGCGGCAAGATGAGCAATGTCATTGCCGGCGTCGAATGGGCGATCACGCAGGGGGTGGCGGTTGTGAACATGAGCCTGGGTAGCGATGGCTCGTGCGATGGCACCGATGCCCTCTCCGAGGCCTGCGATGCGGCTGTGGCCGAGGGCCTGGCCATGATCGTGGCCGCAGGCAACGCCGGCCCCAACGCCCGCACGGTCGGTTCGCCCGGCTGCGCGCGGGATGTGATCACGATCGGAGCCAGCACCGACGACGACGCCATCGCCAGTTTCTCATCGCGCGGCCCCACCGCCGATGGCCGCACCAAGCCTGATGTCGTCTTCCCCGGCTACAAGATCATCGCCGCCCGCTCGGCCGGCACTTCGCTCGGTCGGGTGGTGGATGCCTACTATGTCGAGCTTTCGGGCACGAGCATGGCCACGCCCCATGCCGCCGGCACGGCCGCCCTGTTGCTGGAAGCCGAGCCGGGTCTGAAGCCGGCCGACCTCAAGCAGCGGCTGATGTCCACCGCCATCGACCTGAAGCTGGATGCCAACACCCAGGGCGCGGGCCGGGCCAACGCCTTCGCCGCCTGGCAGGCCGGAGAGACCGAGCCGCCGCCGCCGCCACCGCCGCCGCCACCGCCGCCGCCACCCCCACCTCCACCGCCGCCCCCTCCTCCTCCCCCACCACCTCCGCCACCGCCGCCCTCGCCCCCCTTTGGCGGCTGCCTGCTCTCGATCTTACGGGTCTTCATGCTCTGGTAGCCCGCCGCAACGAACCCGCCCGCGTCGGCTGACGCGGGCGGGTTCGTCTGATTTCCGGTAAATTACAGCCGCGCGCGGGTCAAGCCGCGCCCGACAATTGCGCCCGGAGCCGCTCGATCTCGGCCGCTAGATCGGCCACCTGCCTCTCGGCCTCCCGCCGAGCGTCGGCTTCTTCATCGGGCGTGCGCAACCAGGTCTGGTGCTGGGGGTGGAAAAGACGCAATACAAAGGGCATGCCCGGTTCATGGTGTGGCTGCGCCCAGATTTCAAGGCTCAACGCCTCGCTGCGCACCCCCAATCGGCCTCGTTCACCGCGCAAAGTGGGGATGGCTTCGTAGCGCCGTCCCGTTAGCCGATAGCCTTGCAGCAGCGGTGTAAAGTAAGCATCGAGTGGGTCGAAAAGCAGGTACTCGCGCACACCCAGACCCTGGTAAAGCCCCATCTTCCAGCCCAAATCAGCTCGCCAGGTGCCCGGCGAGGCGAATTCGAACACGACATCAGGCGCTTTGCCTTCCCGCCAGATCTGGTAATTGCTGCGGATGCCCTTGGGCGCCCCAAGAACGACGAAGACATCCGGCGCCACCGATTTGGTTGGATCGCCTTCCTCGTAATACACCAGCATGTCGGCGCCCAGATAGACGTTGGCATCGTCGCGGAAGAACTGGCCCAAGGCAAAACGTGTGTCGGTAATACAACGATATTGCGGGTCATTTTCAGCCATTGGCTTGCCATCCGATTCAGGGTAGACGATCACCTCCGTCTCGCGCGTGTGCGGGGCAAACGCAGGTGGCTTGAGAATGGGTTGGGCGATGGTGGCGACACTCATGACTTGAATTCTCCGGGTTGAACATGCAGCATCGATTGCATTTTACGCCGGGGTCGCTGATACGTCAATCCGCCTTCGTGGGCAGCGCCCCGACCATGACCATAGCCCTTCGCCGACGAACGATCAGCCCCCATAGTCAAGAAGCGCCATCGTCCATCGTCAAGCCAGCCGGCCAGGCGGTGATTGCGGCGCGATCTGGATTCAGCTCAAACCATACAACGACTTCACCGACGCGTACACCCAGCTCATCTCGCGCTTGGGGTAGTGCTGCGAGAGATGGCGCATCAGGTTGGGGAGGTCGCGCACGTCGAGGCCGGAGTCTTCCACCAGCTGCCGGAGCCAGGCGCGGCGCTGCATCTCGACCGTGAAGTCCAGGTACTCGCGCTGGATCAGGTCGGCGGCGCCTTCGATCTCGCGCGGGTCGTAGTCGGCCTCCAGCATGGCCTGCAAGTCTTCCACCCGGCCGGCGGCAAAATCGTAGCCGTTCTCCAGCATCTTGTGCAGGGCTTGCAAGATCGTCTCCCGGCTGATGCTGGCGCCGCTGGCCCAGTGGATTTCCTCGATCGAAGGCGGCTTGCACTTCCAATAGGTGGCGGTCTCGGCGGCGGAAAGGACGAGGATGGCCCCCTCCTGGGTGAAGACGCCCTCGCCAGCAGCCCGGTTGGCCGCTTCCATGCGCTCTTGCCAGCGGCGATAGGCCTCGGCCAGCCCGGCGGCGTTGGGCGCGGCCACCTCGAGGGTGGGGATGAGGTCGAAGCCGTAGCGGGCGGCGATGTCGGTCAGGCGGCGGAAGCTGGCGATCTTGCGGTGGCGGACGGCGGTGTGGAGGGTGAGGGCCAGGGGGGTCTCGTAGCGGACGAGGTGGGGGTTGCGATAGCCCCACAGCTCGAAGATGAGGACGGCGTCCTGCACCCGCACGGCCTCCTCGACCCGCGCCCGGTCGGGCATGGCCTCATCCAGCAGCCCCCACCAGTCGCCCCAACGGCTGGCGGCCAGCACCGGTTGCAACCGGGTGCGCGGGATCACCTCCAGCAGCTGGCCGGATGCATCCTTGAGCGGGTAGAAGATGATGGCGGTGCCGTCGAGCTTGAGGGTGAAGCGGGCGTCGACGGTGTTCTGGGGGACGCTGATCGAGACGATGGGCCGGCCGTCGCGGTCGAATTCGTAGGGGTAGTGGATTTTGGGCATGGCATAGACGAATTCCAGCCGTTCTTGCCCGGCCAGTTCGGTGATGGCCAGCAGGCCCAGCTTCTCGCTCTCGTGGCGGCAGATATAGCCGGCAAAAGGGATGCCGCCCGGCGACGCGACCGCAAACGGCTGCCAGTAGCGGGGGCCGGTCTGAGTGATGGCGATGATTTGATCGAGCATTTTGCTTCTCCCTGGCTCGGCGCGACGGGCGGGGATGGCCACAAGGCGCGGCGACAGGGCGATCTTAGCATATCCCCTGCCTTCGGCTATACTTGGTCAGTGGTCAGTGGTCAGTAGTCAGTAGTCGGTAGTCAGTGGTCAGTAGTCGGTAGTCAGTGGTCAGTGATGGCAATCTCCAACTGCGATCTCCAATAACCAATCTCCAATAACCAATCCCCACTCCCCAATCTCCATGCCCGACCCCACCCTCCCCCTCATCGACCTCCATCGCCATTTGGATGGCTCCGTGCGGCTGCAAACCATCCTCGACCTGGGCCGGCAGCACAACCTGCCCCTGCCCGCCTGGGACCTGGACGGCCTGCGCCCACACGTACAGGTGACGACGCCGCAGCCGGGGGTGATGGCCTTTTTGCAGAAGTTCAAGTGGATGACGGGCGTGCTGGTCGATTACGACGCCTGCCGCCGCATCGCTTACGAGAACGTGGAGGATGCGCTGGCCGAAGGCATCGCCTACATCGAGTTGCGCTTCAGCCCGGTGTTCATGGCCCAGGCGCACGGGCTGGCCCCGGCCGGCGTGGTGGAGGCGGTCTGCGATGGCGTCGAGGCCGGGGCGCGCGACACGGGCGTGCGCGCCCACCTGATCGGGATCATCAGCCGCCATTTCGGGCCGGAGAGCGGCTGGCGGGAGCTGGAGGCGCTGCTGAGTCAGCGCGACCGGCTGGCGGCGCTGGACCTGGCCGGGGACGAGGCCAACTGGCCGGGCGAGTTGTTCGTGAAGCATTTCCGCCTCGCCCGCGCGGCCGGCTGGGGGATCACCGTCCATGCCGGCGAGGCGGCGGGGCCAGAGAGCATCTGGCAGGCGCTGCGCGAGTTGGGCGCCACGCGCATCGGCCATGCCACCCGCGCCAGCGAGGACCCGGCCCTGCTCGATTTCCTGGCCGAGCGCGGCATCGGCATCGAGGCCAACCTGACCAGCAATGTGCAGACCAGCACCGTGCCCGACTATGCCTCACACCCGCTCCGTTCCTGGCTCGAGCGCGGCCTGCTGGCCACGATCAACTCGGACGACCCCGGCATCAGCGCCATCGACCTGCCCTACGAATACCGCCTGGCCGCCCCCGCCGCCGGCCTCACCCCCGCCCACATCCGCCAGGCGCAGGCCAATGCGCTCACTATCGCTTTCCTCTCGGATGAGGAGAAAAAGGCGCTGGAAGCGCCTCGTAGTAACGACTTTAGTCGTTCCTCTCGCGCAAGAAGCGACTGAAGTCGCTACTACGAAAAGGTGAGGAGCGGTCGGAGCGCTCGCAGCGCTCCGACCGCTGGCCTCGCGCCTACATCTCCTCCTGCACGCTGTACCGGAACCGCTTGCGCGCCTCCAGCATCGCCCGGCGCAGGATCTCGTGCACTTCCTGGACGTTAGGCACGTTGCGCAACACCGTCTCGGGCAACGATTGGTCGGAACTGCGGATGGTGATGTCGCCGATGTTGAGGGCGCGCTCGGTCAGGCTTTGGTCGTGGTCGATGTCCTGGATGCGGACCAACTCGATGTCGTCCCGGTCCTTGGCCAGCAGCCCGCGGATCACCCGCACCCGCTCGCTGGTGATCTGGTAGGTGGTGGTGAGCGAGAGGAAGGGCCGCCCCTCCCACAGCAGCTGCTCTTCGTCGTGCAGCGGCATGGCCGAGGCAGAGACCTGGCGGCCAGGCAGCCCGGCCTCGCTCAGGGTGTCGTCGATGGCCAGCAACACGCCGTCGGCGATGGCCTCCACCAGGGCGCTGAGCTGGTCGGCGGGGATGGCGGAGACGGAGACGCCGCTCTGGGCGATGGATTGCCAGACGCGGGCGGTGACTTTGGCTTTGGCGTCGGTGGGGTTCATGGGGAGAGAGGGGGAGAGGGAGGGGGATACGCAGGGAAGGGGAGAGGGGAAGGAGTTCGTAGTAACGACTTTAGTCGTTCTCGCGACACAAAGAACGACTAAAGTCGTTACTACGGGTGAGATGGGAGGTGCGGGATTATGAGCCGGCGAGGGCCTGGTCGATGATGGCGTTGAAGCTGGTGGCCGGTTGGGCGCCCTTGACTTCCTGGCCGTTGATGTAGAACGTTGGCGTCGATTGCACGCCCAACTGGGTGGCTTCGGTCTTGTAGCGGTTGACTTCCTGCAATTTCTCGCCGCCGTCGAAGCACTGGTTGAACTGTGCCATATCCAGCCCCACGGCTTGGGCAATGGTTTTCAGGTTGGCTTTGCTGAAGGCGCCCAGGTTCTCGCCGTTCTGGTTGGCGAAGACGGTGTCGTGGAAGGGCCAGAATTTGTTCTGGTCGCTGGCGCAGAGGGCGGCGGCGGCGGCATCGGTCGATTCCTGACCAATGAAGGCGTAGGGATGGAATTCGTAACGCACGTTGGGGTTGTTGGCGTAGCGTTCGATCAGCAGCGGCATGGTGTTGACGGCATGGCGGCCACAGAACGGGCACTGGAAGTCGCTGTATTCTTTGATCACCACCTTCGCTCCCTCTGGCCCACCCCAGGCCAGACCGTTAGCGTTGGGCGGGTTCTCGGTGCTGACATCCTTGAGGTCGAGCGGCTGCGGCCGGTTGACCCAGAAGATGAGGGCGATGACAAGGATGACGCCGGCGGCGATGACGCCATAGGCGATGGTGCGATTGCGTTGGCGCTGGGCCTCGCGCTGTTGCCGGGCCGTGCGGCGGCTGGCGGCGGCCGATGGAGCGCTAGTGGGCGCGCTACTCGGTGCGGCCGGTTGCGCCGGCTTGGGCTGAGATGGGGATTTGCCAGTGGTCTTGTTGCTTTGTTTGGACATAGGTTGAATGATAGGTGCGATGAGAGGATGGGGATGAGGAGACGCCTCACCCGGCCCCTATTGTACACCAGCAGGCGGGAAAAGGGGGGAGTGGAGAGTGGGGATTGGAGATTGGGGATTGCGGATTGCGAAGTGCGGATTGCGGAAAGGATCGATCACGAATGGCACGAATAGAGCCACCTGCGGATTGCGAATTGCGGATTGCGGATTGCGAAATGGATCGATCACAAATGGCACGAACAGAGCCACTTGTCACCCGCCGCCCGTCACCCGCCACCTGCCACTTGCGACCCGCCACTTGCCACTTGCGACCCGCCACCTGCCACTTGCGACTTGCGACCTGCCCCCCCTCCCCCTCAGGCCGGGACGAGATCGCCGGCCGGGAACAGGGCCATGACAAAGGCGGCGCCCGCCTGCAAGGCGGCCTGGTTGGCGGGCAACAGCGCCCGATGCCGCTCCGGCAGGTGCGCTGCCAGCGCCCGCTCGATGGCCGCCAGCGGCAGCAACTCGGTCGCGGCCAGCAGCGCCCCCAACATGGTCACATTGGCCAGCCGCAGATGGCCGTGCTGTTCGGCGATGTCGTTGGCCGGGATGAGGATAGCATCGATGTCATGGCGCTGGACAGGGCGCTTGACGAAGGAGCTGTTGGCCACCAGCAGACCGTTGGGCTTCACCAGCGGCTCGTACTTGTCCGCCGAGGGCAGGTTCATGGCCAGGGCCAGGTCGGGGTTCCGCACCAGGGGCGAGCCGATCGGCTCGTCGCCGACCACCACCGTGCAATGGGCCGTGCCCCCGCGCATTTCGGGGCCATAGGACGGTATCCAGGTGACGTACAGCCCCGCGTCATTGGCGGCGTAGGTCAAGAGCTGCCCGGCGAACAAGGCCCCCTGCCCGCCAAAACCGGAGATGATGATTGATTTTTCCATAGGATGGGAGTTACGAATTGCGAATTGCGGATTGCGAAACGTGAGGCGTGAGGCGTGAAACGTGAAACGTGAGGCGTGAGGCCCGGCAGCCAAACTTGCCACTTGCGATCCTTCGTTTTACTCAGGACAAGCTCTGCCACTTGCGACCTGCCACCTGCCTTCCTACCTCCCCAACGCCTCATGCACTTTGAAATCGCCCAGCGGATAGACGGGCACCATGTGCTCGTGGATCCAGTCCATGGCCGTGAGCGGGTCCACGCCCCAGTTGGTGGGGCAACTGCTAAGGATCTCGACGATGCCCAGGCCCAGGCCCTTGATTTGCGCCTGAAACGCCTGCTCGACGGCCTTCTTGGTCTTGCGGATGTCGGCCACCGAATGCATCGAGCGACGGGCGGCAAAGGCCACGCCCGGCATCATCGCCAGCATCTCGGTGATGTGCAAGGGCGAGCCTTGCAGCCGGATGTCGCGGCCAAAGGGCGAGGAGGTCGTCACCTGGCCGGCAAGGGTGGTGGGGGCCATCTGGCCGCCGGTCATGCCATAGACGCCGTTGTTGACGAAGATGACGGTCAGCATCTCGCCGCGGGCGCAGGCGTGCAGGATTTCGTTGGTGCCAATCGAGGCCAGGTCGCCGTCGCCCTGGTAGGTGAACACGATCTTGTCGGGCAGGGCGCGCTTGACGCCCGTAGCCATGGCCGGGGCGCGGCCGTGCGCGGCTTCGCAGCCATCGATATTGAAGTATTCGTAAGCAAACACGGCGCAGCCCACCGGCGACACGCCGATGGTGCGTTCGCGCACCCCCAGTTCGTCGATGACCTCGGCCACCAGCCGGTGGATGATGCCGTGCGTGCAGCCGGGGCAGTAGTGCGTCTGAGCGTCTTTCAGCGCTTCCGGGCGCCGATACACCACCTGCATCGCCTCCAGATCGGGGAGGGGCGGGGCGACGGTGGTGGGGGTGGGAAGGGTGGCAAGGGTCATGGCTTCATCTCCTTTCAGATCACGATGCGCTCGGGCTGGTGGCCGTTGCGGCCTCGCACCAGGCTACTGAGCGTGTTCAGCGCCGGCAGGATGTCGTCGGGCAGGGGGATGACGCCCCCCATCCGGCCCAGGAAGTGCACGGGCGCCCGGTCTTTGACGATGGCCCGCACATCCTCCAGCATCTGCCCGGCGTTCATCTCCACCACCAGCACCCCCTTGACCCGCCCGGCCAGGGCGTCGAGCCGGGCCTGGGGGAAGGGCCAGAGCGAGATCGGCCGGAACAGCCCCACCTTCATCCCGGTGGCCCGCGCCTGGCGCACGGCCGATTGGGCGATGCGCCCGACCGTGCCAAAGGCGACGATCAGCAGCTCGGCGTCGTCGGTCTCATACTCAGCATAGCGCACTTCGTTGGCGGCGATGACGGTCAGCTTCTCCTGCAATTTCAGGTTCAGGGCCTCCAACTTCTCGGCGCTGAGATAGAGCGAGGTGATGACCCGGTTGCTGCGCCCGGCCGCCCCGCTCAGCGCCCACCCCGGACGCTCGCCGCCGATTGGCTGGAAGGGCGGCATCTCCACCGGCTCCATCATCTGGCCCAGGCTGCCATCGCCCAACAGGGTGACGATGTGGCGATACTTGAAGGCCAGGTCGAAGGATTCGTACATCAGGTCCACGGCTTCCTGGACGGTGGCGGGGGCGAGGACGATGGCATGGTAGTCGCCGTGGCCGGCCGATTTCACCATCTGAAAGTAGTCGCCCTGGCTGGGCTGGATGTTGCCCAGGCCGGGGCCGCCGCGCATGATGTCGACGATGACGGCAGGCACCTCGCTGGCGGCGATATAGCTCATCCCCTCCTGCATCAGGCTGACGCCCGGCGAGGAGGAGGAGGTCATGGCCCGGGCGCCGGTGCAGGCCGCGCCATAGACCATGTTGATGGCGCCGATCTCGCTCTCGGCTTGCAGAAAGGCCCGATCCAGCGCCGGCATCCGCCGCGCCATATACTCCAGCAATTCGGTTTGCGGGGTGATGGGGTAGCCGAAGAAGGCCTCACAGCCGGCGCGCAAGGCCGCCTCGGCCAGGGCTTCGTTCCCCTTCCAAAGTTCTTTGGCCATGTTGATCCTCCTTCCTGTCCGGTCAGGCGGCGCGGGCGACGGTGCGCTCGGCGGCCGGGCCGCGCCCGGGCTGGGGAAAGCGAAAGACGGTGAAGACCACGTCCGGGCAGACCACCGCGCAGACGGCGCAGCCCGTGCATGGGTGGTCGCGCTCGACCAGCGCCACCGGCCGGTAGCCGCGGGCGTTATAGGCATCCTCCAGCTGCAACACCCCCTGCGGACAGTAATGTACGCATAGTTCGCAGCCCTTGCAGCGATTGCGGTCGATTAGAACAGTGCCTCTTGCTGGCATTGGCTTACCTCGTTCAGAATAACAAGACCCCGTCCGCACTTGTGTGTGAACGGCCCGCCCCACCGCGACTGCCGGAGAGGGAAGTCGCGGTTGGAGAGCAGTGCGAACGGGGTCAGCGCTTGCATCGCCATTGATGCGAGTCGATTCACATTGTCATTCTGGCACAGTTCCAGGCGCGGCGATATGATCTAAAACAGGTTTGGGGTTGCGATTTCATCTCTCCCCTCATTGAGCATTCGTTTGTCCGGCTATCTGGTTCGTGGTAGCATTCGCCGCCAACGTCCTCGGCAGAGGAGCGAGCACGCCCACGTGCGACCACACGCCCATGAAGGAGCAGCCGCCATGAAGCACAAATTGCGTGGTTTCAAGCGCAGCGCCATCACCCTCGACTACGACCTCTACCGGGTCGAAGCCGCGATCCCTGGCGTCGTCGGCGACAAACTCAGTGTCATCGACATCTGGCCGGACGGCGTCGATCGCACGATCCTGTTCGTCCACGGCTATCTGGGCTGCGCCGACACCTGGGAGCACCAGATCAACCACTTCGCCAACCGCTACCGCGTGGTCGCGCCCGACCTGCGCGGCCACGGCCAAAGCGACGCTCCCTCCACGCAATACACCATGCCCGAACTGGTGGCCGACCTGCACAGCATCAGCAAACAACTCAAGCTGCCGGAGAAATTCGTGCTGGTGGGGCATTCGTTCGGCGGCTCGGTCTGCACCGAATACGCCATCGCCCACCCCGAACAGTTGGAGCGGCTCGTCCTCATCGCCACCGCCGGCGAATACCCCCTCCCCCGCATCCTCTCGCTCATCTACCGCCTGCCGGCCGCCTTCTTCCGGCTGTGGTGGCAATATCGCCCCCGCTGGAACGCCGAAGTCATCGCCTTCAAACGCATGATGACCAACAACCTCATGCGCTGGCACGGCTGGCCACTGCTGCAAAAGATCAGCGTCCCCACCCTCGTCATCACCGGCGAGCGCGACAACTACTTCCCTCGTCGCGTCTACGAACAGGTGGGCAGCGCCGTGCCGGGGGCCGAGGTGGTGGATGTGGGCGCATCCAAACACAAAGTGCAGCTCGAACGCCACCAGGCCGTCAACCGCGCCATCGAACGCTTCATCGAGACCGACCCCCAGCGCGGGTCGTGGCGAGGCCAGGCCACTGCCGTAGCCGAACCTGATCTGCTGCAACGTCGGCCGTGGCTGGGCGCCTACCATCCCAAGACCCCCCGCACCGTGCCCATCCCCCGCCAGCCGCTCTACGAATTCCTGGAAAGCGCCGCCGATTGGCTGCCCCGCCGGCCGGCCACCGTCTTCCTCGGCGCCAAGATCACCTATCAGCAACTCCAGCGCCAGACCAACCAGTTCGCCCATGTCTTGCACGGGCTGGGGCTGCGACCGGGCGGCCGGGTGATGGTGGTGCTGCCGGATATGCCGCAGTTCATCATCGCCTACTACGGCGCCCTGCGCACCGGCGGCGTGGTCGTCCTCCCCAACCCCGACGCCGACGCCGACCAGGTGGCCCATGTCGCCCGCGCCACCGGGGCCGAGATCCTGGTCACACTGGCGGAGTTCAGAGGGATGGCGGCCACCGTGCGCGCCCAGAGCGGCGTGCGCGAGGTCTTGCTGGCCGACATCGCCAATGTCCTCTCGTCCGGCGCCTACCAAAAACTGATGGCGCGTTGGCGCATCGCCGCCACACCGAAAGCAGACGCCAGCGCGGACGCTGAATCGGAGCGGGATGACCAGCACACGCACGATCTGGCCCAGATGATCGAAGACGCCCCCTTTGGCCCGCCCGTCTATCAGGCCCACAGCAAAGACCTGGCCGCCATCCTCTACACCAGCGGCACCAGCGACGAACCCAAGGGCGTCTGCCTGACCCATGCCAACCTGGTGGCCAACACCATGCAGACCCGCCACTGGTTCCCCGAGCTGCAATATGGCCGCGACACCTTCCTCTCGGTTATCCCCATGCTGCACAGCTACGGCATGACCACAGCCATGAACCTGCCCATCGCCCTGGGCGCCAGCATGGTGGTGTTGCCCGTTTTCGACCTCAACCTGGTGCTGGAATGCATCCGCGACCACGCCCCAACGGTCTTCCCCGGCGTCCCGGCCATGTACGCCGCCATCAACCAGGCCCCCGGCGTGCGCGACTACGGGCTGTCAGCCATCAAAGCCTGTCTCAGCGGTTCGGCCCCCCTGCCGGTCGAGGTGCAGGAGACGTTCGAGAAACTCACGCAGGGGAATCTGGTCGAGGGCTACGGCCTGACCGAAGCCTCGCCCGTCACCCATGCCAACCCGCTCAGCGGCGCCCGGCGCTCTGGCTCGATCGGCGTGCCACTGCCCAACACCGACGCCAAGATCGTCGATCTGGCCAGCGGTCGCGACCTGGCGCCCGGCCAGCTGGGGGAATTGATCGTGCGCGGGCCGCAGGTGATGCAGGGATACTGGCAGGACGAAGCCGCCAACGCCGACGCCCTGAAGGACGGCTGGCTGCACACCGGCGACGTGGCGGTGATGGACGCCGACGGCTTCTTCCACATCCTGGGCCGCAAGCGCGAGGCCATCCTCACCGGGGCCTTCAGCGTCTATCCGCGCGATGTCGAAGAGGTGCTGTACGAGAACAGCAAGGTGCAGGAGGTGGCGGTGGTGGGCGTGCCCGCAGCCGAGAGCGGGCAGCGGGTGAAGGCCTTCATCGTCCCCCGCCCCGGCGCCCAACTGAACAAGGACGAACTACTCGACCTCTGCCGCCGCCGCCTGGAACCCTACGCCGTGCCCTGGGAGATCGAGTTCCGCCAGGAGCTGCCCAAGAATTTCGTCGGCAAGGTGGTGCGCAGGATGCTGGTGGAGGAGGCGAAGTAGGTTCCGTGTTTCGTGTTTCGTGTTTCGTGTTTCGTGTTCCGTGTTCCGGGTCGATGTTTGCCTGCATTGGTTCCATTTTCGTCCCACAGTTTCATGTGCTCACGTAGGCAATGAATGTTCGAACCGGAGGAGCGACTGTGACCGACCAACAACTACTGCAACGTATTGCAGCGAATCCCAGAGCGATGGGGGGGAACCCGTGATCAAGGGTGCGCGCCTGACGGTGGATTAGATCCTGAACCTGTTGGCTCATGGCGCCACCGTTGAAGAAATCGAGTTATTCTTCATACGCGCCACACGCGGATCAAGACCCAAAGCGCCCGGCTGAACGACACAGATCACAATCTGTGTTTCCTCCTATTTGTGTCTTTTCCTATCCGCGTCCTACGCGGATCAAGGCCAGGAAGCGTTCGACATCGTAGATCGCTGCCTGGGCCACGGGTGAGATCTGCGGCAGCACCAGGTCGAAGGCATGGTCGGCGTGGGGATACTCGATCAACACGGCCGGGGCGCCGTCCGCCTGCAAATCGGCATAGAGTTGCCGCACCGTAGAGGCGAACTGGAAGAAATCTCCGGTGCCTTGCAGCAGCAGCGTGGGCGGGCAGTGCGACCCCAGCAGACGGATGGGCGAGAGCAGGGCGTAGGCGTCGGGCATATCGTCGGGCGAACCGCCCAGCAGATGGGCGATGAAGTTGTTGCGGCCGCCGTTGGGCCGGTCGGGCAGGAAGCCGAGAGCGTCGAAGGTGGTGAACAGCGCCTTGTCTTTCAGCCGCAGGTCGCGCTGCTCGGCCTCCAGCAAGTGGCCGTAGGCAGTCTGCGTCTTTTCGTAGATGTTCTGCAGGTCGGTGGGCGGATAGTAGGCCACCACCGCGCACACGGCGGTGTCGCCATCATCGGGGCCGGGATAGAAGGCGGCATGGTTGGGCGTGTAGGCCGAGACCAGGGCCAGGTGCCCGCCCGCCGAGCCGCCGATGAGGGCGATGCGGTCGGGATCGACGCCATACTCGGCGGCATGGGCCTTCAGCCAGAGGATGGCGCGCTTGACATCCCCCACCATCACTTCCAGCGGCGTGCCCTCGCCCAGGGTGTAGGCGATGTCCATGATCACATGCCCCTGCCCGGCCAGCCGGCGGAAGAAAGTGCGCGTGCCCATGTCCTTGTCCCCGCGCTTCCAGGCCCCGCCGTGGATGTAGATGACGCCCATCCCGCTGCGGGCCGCGTCCTCAGCCGGCTGCCAGAGGTCGGCCAGCAGCGGGACGCCGTCCGGGTTGCGGCCGTAGACGATGTCGGCCTGGGGGCGGGCGGCAGGCACGCCCACCCGTAGCGGCCGCCAGCGCGGGGCGCGCCAGCGGCGGAAGGGTGTGAACGGGCGCAGGTCTTCGGGCAGGCGTTGCTCCCAGTCATCGCCAAAGGCAGCGGCGAAGGCATTGTGATAGGCGCTGACCGTGCGCAGATAGCTGGCCGACACCCCCGCGCCCACTGCTCCGACCGCGGCCAGCTTCCAATCGCGGCGGAACAGCCCGACCAGGCTGCCGGCGAAGGCGATGACGGCGAAGACCGGGGCCAGGGCCTGGGCATAGGCTCGCGGCAGCCACAGCAGCACAGAGGCGGGCGGGTTTTTGGGCCGCGCCAACAGCAGGGTGCTGGCGGCGGCGGACAGGTAGGTGATCAGGGAGAGGAAGCGCATGGTCGGGAGGGGGTGGCGGTTTTCAAACCTGCGTTCTGTCGTTATAATGGCATTGTACCCCGACCCCGAGGAGAATGCCATGCACCAGTTGATGACCAAGATCGCCATCTTCTCTGACACCCACGACAACGTCTGGAACCTGGCGGCGGCGCTGGAGCAGGCGCGGCTGCGAGGGGCGGAGGCGCTGCTGCACTGCGGCGACCTCTGCGCGCCGTTCATCGTCCGGCAGCTGGCCGAAGGCTTTGCCGGGCCGATCCACCTGGTCTTTGGCAACAACGATGGCGATGGCCGCCTGATCCATACCGTGGCCAGCAAGTACAGCCAGGTGACGCACCACGGCATCTATACCGAGCTAGAGATCGGCGGCCGCCGCATCGCCATGATCCACTACCCCGAGCCGGCGCTGCGCATCGCCCAGTCCGGCCAGTTCGACCTGGTGTGCTACGGCCACGACCACAAAAAATACCACGCCCTCATCGGCGCCTGTCATCTCGCCAACCCCGGCGAACTGATGGGCAAGGACAGCCCAGCGACCTGGGGGCTGTACGACGGCGAGGCGGATACGTTCGAGTGGGTGATGACGGGGGAGACATGAGGCGCATGGCCTGAGGAGCCATTGTCTATGAAAACGGTCTTTCTGCGTACCTTGCTTGGGTTATACATGTTCTTCTTGTCCGTCGGGACAGGCCGCAGCAGTGCGGCAGCAACCGGCGCGCCGGATGCGTGCATACCCCCGGCGCAATGTAACTATCTTAAATTGGTGGGTCAACTCGGCGGCGTCACAAATGCCATAGCGATACAAGGCAACTTCGCCTATGTCGGCGTTGGCCCGCGGCTTATCGTCCTTGATATCTCTACGCCCTCGCAGCCCCACAAGGTGGGCGAAACGGCTGCCGATTTCGATATTGTGCGGGATGTGGTAGCGAGGGGCAGTTACCTCTATATCGCAGGTGGGTACACCGGGTTGCGTGTGGTGAGCGTTGCCGATCCCGCTAATCCCATCGATGTTGGCCGCTACGACACAAGCAATGCTGTGGATCTGGCGGTGAACGGCAATTACGCCTACGTTGCAGACAAAGATGGGGGACTGCAAATCATCGACATAACGATCCCGCATAACCCTACGAAAGTGGGTTCGTTTGTTTCGGGACGGCCGGTTGTTGGCATAGCGGTGAACGGTGATTACGCTTACGTGGGGACTGAGTCGCTCCAAGTGGTGAACATCGCCGATCCTGCCAACCCAACCGAAGTAGGTTCGTTCAACGAGCCACCCAACTCTGTCTATCGTTTGGTCGCGAGAGGCGACTACGTTTACATTGCGGACAACACGCGTGGATTTCAGATCGTGAATGTGAGCGACCCGACCCGACCCACACTGGTTGGTCACGCCTCCAGCCCATATCCAAATGGTATCACCGTCAGCGGTGATTATGCTTATCTGGTGGAATGGAAAGTAATGCGGATATTCAACATTAGCGATCCGGCCAACCCTGTGTTCACGGGTCTTTACGATGTGCCAGGTGTGGGGTATACTAACAACATCGCTGTGAGCGGCGACTACGCCTACGTCACTCATCAGGATGCAGGGCTTCGTATTGTGAACGTGAGCAATCCAGGCAACCCGACCGAGGTAAACGCGTACGACAATGGCTTGGAGTGGGCCGAGGGCGTAGCTATCAACGGCGATTCTGTCTACGTAGCCGATAGGTTCGCCGGATTGAGGGTAATCGATAGCGCCAACCCTGGTGCTCTGGTCGAAGTGGGATCTTACGATAGTCCAGGATACAGTTTGGGCGTGAGGGCACAAGGAGAGCATATCTACTTAGCGGATGGACCTGCTGGGCTACGAGTGGCAAACGTTTCCGACCGGACACATCCAACGGAAGTAGGGTTCTACGATACGCCTGGAACGGCCACGCGCCTTGCATTGACCGGCGACTATGCCTATGTGACCGATATTACTGGCGGGCTGCGAATCATCAGGATTGCCGATCCGGCCAACCCTGCCGAAGTTGGCTACTTTCGCCCGCCAGGAACAGTCGAGGACGTGGCAATCAGTGGAGACGTTGGCTACCTGGCCGCCGGAGAGAATGGGCTGCGAATCGTGAGTCTCGCCAATCGCGTGCAACCAGTTGAGGTGGGCTTCTACAAACTATCCGGCTTTGCCTTGTCTATAGCAGTGAGCGGCAACTATGCCTACCTTTCAGGCTATCTTGAGGGGGATGGGCTGAAGGTGATGGCTGTTTCTGATCCCACCAAACCCACGATTGCCGTCTCCCTCTATCCATCCTCAGAAGTCCGTGCCGTTGCAGTGAGCGGTGAGAACCTCTATTTTGGTGGCGGGCTTTACATCGCAAATGTGGCCGATCCCACGAGACCCACCCTCATGGCTCTTCATGGCTTGCCAGATAAGGTCAACGAGATCGCAGTAAAGGGTGACTTCATCTACGTCGCCGATGGGCATGGCGGTCTGCTTGTCTTGAAGTATCTCGGGGCCAATATCCTCCATCCCAGTTCCAACTATCTGCCTCTACTGTTGAGGTGAACACCCGACCACACACAACGCGCAATACCCACCACACCTCTAACGCAACGTCTGCACCATATACAGTTCCCCCATCTCGAACCCTAAGCGGCGATAGTATCCTCGTGTGCCAATGGCGGAGATGACGGCCAGGGCGGGATAACCGGCCGCGCGGGCCAGGTCGCGGGCGTGCTCGACCAGGCGGCGGCCCAGCCCCAGGTGCTGCGCTTCGCCGGCGCTATCGCTCCCCAACCCCAGCGCCGGCCCATAAACGTGCAGCTCGCGGATCATCGCCGCCCCCTGGATCTCGGGGATGGGTACAACGCCGGGCGAGTTGGGCAGCGAGAGGCGCAGGAAACCGGCGACTTTGTCATCCGGCGTGACGAAACTGAGAAAAAGCTCGCGGTTGATGTCGGTATCGTAGCTGAGCACGTCCAGCCGCAACTGCTCGAACGCCACCTCCTGGCCCCGCACCTCGCGGCAGCGCAAGCACCGGCAGACCATCCCCCGCTGGCGCATGTGCTCCTGCACAAGCTGGCGCAGGTTGGTCTTCTTGTTCCCGGCCACGATATTGGGCGAGGGGATGTCGCGGAAGACGCGGTTGATACGGCAGTAGGGCGGGACATGCGGCTTGCAGCGGGCGATCAGCGCCACCAGGTCGGCTTCCTCGTAGGGCAGGTATAGCCCGCGCTCATAATAACCGTACAATTCGGTCTCTTTCAGCAGCGAGTTGGGGTAAATCTTTAGTTCGTCCGGGCGGATGGCGGGGTCGCTCCACAGCCGCTGGAAATCCTCATAGTCCGATTCGAGCGTGTCGCCGTAGAGGTTGGCCATCCAGTGCAGCACGATCTTGAAGCCGGCCCCGCGCAGCAGCCGCACCGCCTGGCGCATCTCGGCTGCGGTGTGCCCGCGCTTGTTCAGGGCCAGGATGCGGTCGTCCAGGCTCTGCAAGCCCAGTTGCACCTTGGTCACGCCCAGCCGCCGCAGGTGCAGCACTTCGCGCGGGCTGATGGCGTCGGGCCGGGTCTCGATCACCAGGCCGACATTGCGCTGGCCGGCGTTCTCGTTCAGCCGCTGCGCCTCGGCCAGCGAGACCGAATCGCAACCGTTCATCGCATCCAGGCAGCGCTGCACAAACCAGCTCTGGTAGTCGCGGGGATAAGCCGACCAGGTCCCGCCCAGGATCAGTAGCTCCACCTTGTCGGTGCTGTGCCCCACCTGCCTGAAGCTGTGCAGACGGCTGCTGGTCTGGCGAAAAGGGTCGAATTCGTTCTGCAGAGCGCGCAACGAGCCGGGTTCGTCGGGCACATAGCTCTTGGGCATGCTGACGAAGGTCGGGCAGAAGATGCACTCGCCGGGGCAGGCATAGGGCTTGGTCAGCACCGTCACCGGGGCCACGCCCGAACTGGTGCGCACCGGTTTCAGCCGCAGCCCCTGTTCCAACCGTCGGTCTGGCTCGATCTTGCCGGCGGTCACCAACTGCCGGTAGCCGTGCACCAACTCGGCCTTGCTGAAGTGCCGGCCGCTCTGGCGGGCAAAGGCGTTGACCGCATCCAGATAGCTATCGGGGGAGAGCTGGGGCAGGGCGCGCAGCCGGCCCAGGAAATCGAGCAACTCGCCTTCGTCGGTATCGACATCGAGCACGCCGCCCGCCTGGGTGGACCATTTGGAAAGGGTGAGCGTAGGCATTTTGGCCTGGGACGGAAGTCGTGCTAAGGTGAGGCTCAGGCTGAGGATCGATCAGCGCCAGCCATCAAGTTGGCCACTGACAAGTCTTCATCGATTTCAGGCCAATGCAGGCTTATGCCCCCGCCGCCAATTTCATAGCGCTGGCGTTGCTCTCTTGTGGCTTGGAAAAGCAACGGAAACCAAATCAGCGGGACGCTAATAGTGCGCCCATCAGTCAATGCAACATGCATCAGCGCATCGTCGAAAGTAACGGCTTTGGCCAGAGCAAGCGAGGGTACGAAGGCTCGCTGGAACTTCATATTGGCCTTAACTAAAGTACTCATACCACGTCTCCAAAAACAACTGTTTGTGTTGGTGGATGATGCGTTCGATATCGTTCAAGTCATGTGCTCTGAAACCGTAATTGGCCACCAGGGTAATTGGATCAAGCCAAAACTTGGCCTGATTGTTACCTGCTTTGATATGGATGTGTGGCGGTTCCTGGCCTTCGTTGCTGAAGAAGAAAAAGTGGTAGCCACGGACCTGCAAAACCTGAGGCATATGTACCAGAGATGGAAAGTGTAATTCGAAAACAACTTGAACAGATCAACCACGACTTCTACACCCGGCACGCGGCCGGGTTTGCGGCCACGCGCTTCGGCGGCCAGCCGGGTTGGTCGCGCATCATAGCACATTTCCCGCCCGTCTGTCAGGTGCTCGATTTGGGCTGCGGCAACGGCCGATTCGCCCGCTTCCTCGACCAGCACTTGCAGCAGGTGCGTTACCTGGGGCTGGATGCCAGCGCCAGCCTGATCGACATCGCCCGGCGGGAGACGGCCGGCCTCGCCCACACCCAGGCCGAGTTCCGGCCGGCCGACCTGAGCGGGGCCGGGTGGGAGGAGGCGGCCGGAGGTGGGTGGGATACCGTCGTCTGCCTGGCCGCCCTCCACCACATCCCCGGCCTCGCCCATCGCTCCGCCTTCGTGAGCGCCGCCGCCCGCCTGCTGGCCCCGGCCGGCGTCCTCATCCTCTCGACCTGGCGCTTCCGCCACAGCGCCCGCATGGCCCGCAAGATCCTGCCCTGGGCGACTGTCGGCCTCGCGTCCGCCCAACTGGAGCCGGGCGACTACCTGCTCGATTGGCGGCAGGACGGAGTCGGCCATCGCTATGTCCACGAAGTAGACGAGGCCGAGATTGCCGCGCTTGCCGCCCAGGCCGGGCTGAGCGTGATCGAGCAATTCCATGCCGACGGGCGCGAGGGCGATCTGAGTCTTTATGCGGTGTTGCGGGTTTGAGGTGGGTTTCGTGTTCCGTGTTGCGTGTTTCGTGTTCCGTGTTGCGTGTTCCGTGTTGCGTGTTGTTGGAGAAAATGATACACATTAATCAGGAAAGACAAATAAAGTCTAAATATCATCTGTTTTTCCCCCATTTGTGTCACAAAAAATCTGTGTTCCCCCTATCTGTGTCATAAAAAAATCTGTGTTCCCCCATTTGTGTCACAAAAAATCTGTGTTCCCCCTATCTGTGTCATAAAAAAATCTGTGTTCCCCCATTTGTGTCACAAAAAATCTGTGTTTCCCCTATTTGTGTCATAAAAAATCTGTGTTCCCCCATTTGTGTCATGAAAACGATCGTGTGCTATGACTACCGTTGACCGCAAGCATAGCGCCCGCGAGCCGCTCGACGAGGCCCGCATGGTCGCCGCCGCCCATGATCTGGCCGCCCGCGACCCCGACCTGGCCGCCATCGTCGCCCGTTTTGGCCCGCCGCCCTTGTGGGCGCGGCCGCCCGGCTTTTCCACCCTGATCTACATCATCCTCGAACAGCAGGTCTCGCTGGCCTCGGCCCGCGCCGCCTACGACCGGCTGCTGGCCCTGGCCGACCCGCTGACCCCGGTCAGTTTCCTGGCCCTGGATGACGCCGCCCTGCGCGCCGCCGGCTTTAGCCGCCAGAAGACGGCCTACGGCCGCCATCTGGCCCAGGGCGTGCTATCCGGCCAACTCGACCTGGAGGCGCTGGCCGGGTTGGATGACGACGACGTTCGGGCCAGGCTGACGGCAGTGAAGGGGATCGGCCGCTGGACGGCAGATGTCTACCTGCTGATGGCCCTGCTGCGGCCCGATGTGTGGCCTATCGGCGACCTGGCCCTGGTCACGGCTGTGCAGCGCGTCAAGCGGTTGGAGCAGCGACCCGGCGGCGCGGCCATGATCGCAATGGGGGAAGCCTGGCGACCGTGGCGGGCGGTGGCGGCGCGGTTATTTTGGGTTCACTATCTGACCGCCGCCAAACGGTAGATCTGGCCGCCGAGGTCGAGCACATACAACTCGCCCTGCTCGTCTTCGCCAAACGAGGCAATGTTGGCGTCGCTGTCGAGCAAGAGAAGCGACTGCCATTCGCCGTCAGCGATGTACTCATCGCCGTTCTGCCTCATCCCCCAGATCAGCCCGGTGCAATAGTCGCCATAGAGATAGACGCCGTCGAGGGTCGGGAAACGCTGCCCGCGATAGACATAGCCGCCCGTGATCGAACAACCCTGGTCGTGTCCATATTCGGCTACCGGAACCGTCTTTCCGGCAGTCTCGCAGCCCTGGCTCGGCTCGAAGCAGTGCCGGCCTTCCATCGTATCCCAGCCAAAGTGCATGCCGCCGGCCGCACCTGCGGCGATGTAATTCACCTCCTCCCAACTGTCCTGGCCCACATCGGCGATATAGAGGTCGCCGGTCAGCCGGTCGAAGGAGAAACGCCAGGGGTTGCGCAAGCCGTAGGCCCAGACTGTCTCCGACCCCGGCTGGCCGGCCCAGGGATTGTCGGGCGGTATGGCATAGGTTGTCTGGCCGCGCACGTCCAGCCGCAGCATCTTGCCCAAGAAGACGTTCATGTTCTCGGCATTGTCCCAGGGGTCGGCGGCCGCGCCGCCGTCGCCCGTGCCGATGTAGAGATAGCCATCTGGCCCAAACTGGATCTGGCCGCCATTGTGGTTGGGGGCGGGCTGGTCGAAGGCGAGGATGACCTGGGCCGAGGCCGGGTCGGCGCGATTGGGGTCGGCCTCCGAGACCCGATAACGGGCGATGACGGTGCCACCCTCGCTGGCGCGGGCCGTGTAATTGACGTAGAACTCGCCGCTATCGCTAAAATCGGGCGGAAAGACGATGCTCAACAGCCCTTGTTCCCAGCTAGAGGCATCGACCACCTCCGAGATATCGAGGAAAGGCGTTTCCAGTAGCACGCCCTCCTCGTCGATGATCCGCACCCGGCCTGTTTTCTCGACCACGAACAGCCGCCCACTGCCATCGCCGGCATGGGTCAGGTAGGTGATACTAGCAGCAAGGTCGAGGAATGGCTCCAGGGTGATCGCGTCGGGCGGGGAGGTGGGGGACGATGTTGGGGAGGCGGTGGGTGTGGGAGGAGCGACCGTGGGCGAAGGCGGAAGGGGCGTTGCGGTTGGCGGCACCGGCGATGGCGTGGAAGTAGGTCGCGGCGATGGTGTGGATGGCGCTGACGTCGCCGGCGGTGTTGCCGGTGCAGGCGCGGTGGGCGAGGGCTGAGCGGTCGGGCTGCCGCAAGCCGCCAGGATCAGCAGCGCGAGCAGTCCACCCAGCAGGTGAGGCCAACGAGGTCGAGGGGGCATGGGCGAGTTCCGAGTTCCGTGATGCGTGGTGCGTGGTGCGTATCGATCCGCGTTCATCCGCGTCAATCCGCGTACCAATGACCTCATGTGATGGCGGGGGCCTGGTGTAGGAAGGCGGTGTCGTCGAGTTGGCGCAGGGTGAAGGCGGCCACGTCGGCGCGGCTGACCTGGCCGGCGCTGATCTTAGGGTCGAGGCCAGAGCGATAGTTGCCGGTGCGGGGGCCGTTGGTCAGGCCGCCTGGCCGGATGATGGTCCAATCGAGGCCGCTGGCGCGCACGATCTGTTCCTGGCGCTCTTTGTCCTCCATCGGTTTCTTGATCACGGTCTTCATCAGCATCTTGAAGGCAAAGGGCACCTGGTCTTTGCTGTCGCCGACTCCGAGCGAGGAGATGACGATCAGCCGCCGTGGCCCGCGCTGTTTCATGGCCTCGATGATGACTTGCGTGCCGTTGGAGACGATCCAATCGGGGTTGTTGGCGGTGTTGCCCAAGCTGACGATGGCAGCATCGGTCCCGGCCAGGGTTTGGGCCACCGCCGCGGGGTCGAGGACATCGCCGGTGATCAGGCTAAGATTGGGATTCTGGTGGGAGAGGCGGGCGGGGTCGCGGACAAGGGCCTGGATCACATGGCCTGACTCGAGGGCCTGGGCGATGATCTGCTGGCCGGCGCCACCGGTGGCGCCAAAAAGAGCGATTTTCATGGTGAGAGGGGGTGAGAACGGGCGATTAGCGATGCGAGCGACGCCAGCCGAGGACGGCGGCGATGGCGACGACGACGAAGGCGATGATGGCGGCGATGGCGATGATCGTCTCGCCGCCCTGCTTGCTCCAGATGCCGAACAGCGCCCAAAGGATGACGCCGGCGAAGGCGAAGTCGGTGCGCTTGATCAGCACTAGGGTGGCGACGACGGCCGCCACCAGGATCATGATCGCCGCCCAGACGGGACCGGAGATGCCAAAGCCGCCCCAGTTTAGCGAGACGAGCGTGGTGGCGATGTTGGCGATGTTGGCGACGGTGATCCAGGCGGCGTAGAGGCCGAAGGGTGTGTCGATCAGCCAGCGGTCGGCGCGGCTGACGGGGTAGGGCCGGGCCGAGGCGGGTAGGCCAACGCCGAGACGGGTGTAGATGATCAGAAGCGAGACCAACAACAGCAGCATGGCGGGCACGGTCAGCACATACAGGCCCCAGTGCCAGGCGAAGATCCAGGCGATGTTGGCCAGCGAGCTGATGACGAACCACCAGCCGATGCGCTGGAGATAGGGGTTGTTACGCTGGCCGGGCAGCGCCTGGTAGACGACGAAGGCAGCCAGACCCAGGTAGATCACGCCCCAGACGGCGAAGGTGAAACCGGCCGGGGTGAAGAACGAGGGCAGCGAATCCGAGATTTCCTGGGTGGTGCGGTTGTTCAGCACGCCCGCGCTGGAGAGGAAGTTGACGACAAGGGTGAGGATGAAAGCGAGGATGTTGAGGAGGGGCAGGTGGCGCCGTGAGGTGGACATGGTGTTCCTTGAGGAGATGAGGGATGAGTGTTCCGTGTTCCGTGTTCCGTGTTCCGTGAGGCGTGAGGCGTGAGGCGTGAGGCGTGAGGGGCTGCATTTTGCGGAGTGAGCACGCCCACGTGCGAACGGGCGGACGGGAGACAATTACAGGCGTACTCTACACCATCTCGGCAAGAATGTCAAGATTTTGTCTATAATTTTTCTGGTTTTATCTTGGCATTTTCTTCGAGTTTTCTTCGTGTCCTTTGGGCCTTCGTGTTCCAGCAATCAGCTAACGATATTCGGGCCGAAGTCGGCGCGGAAGTCGTCGGGAATGCGGGTGGGTCGGCCGGTGTGGACATCGACCCAGGCCCACAGGGTATGGGCGCGGGCCAGCAGGGCGCCATCGGCAACGCGCGTCATCATGTAGTGGCGGACGGCCGTAGCCCGGCGGGCGTCCGAAACCCAGGTCGCCATCTCGATCTCGTCGCCCATCTGCGCCTGTTGCAGATATTCGATGCGGTAGCGGCGGGCGAAGATGCCAAAGCCGGCTGCCAGCATCCGGGCGGGCGTCCAGCCGTAGGCCGCGCCCACCGCCATGCTGCATGCCTCGAAATAGGTCATGTAGTTGGCATTATTGACATGCCCGGCCATGTCCAGGTCGCGGAACTCGATCGTGCGGCGGGTGCGGAAGACGCCGGGCGGGGGCGGCGGCGCCGTGGGAAACGGCTCGCGAGACGGTTGCGGGACAGCATCGCCATCAGGGAAGAAGGCGGCGATGAGTTCGGCGGGGATGGGCTGCGGGCGTTGCCTGGCCCGGTCGAGGAAAACCCAGTCGGTCAGGGCCTCGGCCGCAAGCTCGCCGCTGCCGGCATGACGTACTTCGTAGGCGCGGCGCGAGCGCACGCGGCCAAAGTCGGCCACCCAGGTGCGCACCACGGCGCTATCGCCATAGCCCAACGGCCGGTGGTAGGTGATGTCGGTCTCGTGTACCCACCACATCCGTCCCATCGCCTCATAGCGGGCGATGTCGTAGCCTGCCGCAGCCGAGGCGTCGAAGGCCGTCTCCTGCATGTAACGCAGGTAGTGGGCATGGTTGACATGCCCGAATGGGTCGCATTCGTAGTGGCGGATGCGGAAGGTGCGTTCGTGGACGAGTGGCATGGGGGGGAATTGCGGATTGTGAAGGGTGTATCGCATACGGAACACGAAACACGCATCAAATCCTCAGCGCCGGTGGTTGTCGACCTGATGGAAGGTGCCGCCCGTGACCAGGTTGCGCACTTCGTCGCCGTGCAGAAAATCGTGCGGGAAGCCGAGGTCGATCTTGCTGGCTTCATTCAAGCGGTGGAGTTGTTCCGGGGCGAGGGTGAAATCGAGCGCCGCCAGATTGTCCTGCAACTGCGCCAACGAACTGGCCCCCAAGAGCGGGATGATGAGGCCGGGCTGCTGGCGCACCCAGTTGATGGCCACCTGCGAGGGGCTGCGCCCGATCGCCTCCGCCACCTCGACCACGGCATCGCCGATGGCCAGGTGACGCTCGTCCTTGTGCCAGCGCGAGGCCCGGCCCTTGACAGTGCCCCCGCCGCTGTACTTGCCCGTCAGCACACCCGCCCCCAGAATGCTCCACGGCGTTACGGCCAGGTCGAAGGCGCGGGCCATGGGCAGCAGGTCGCGCTCGGCGGCGCGGTCGGCCAGGCTGTAGCGGATCTGCAAGGCCACGAACGGCGACCACCCGCGCAACTCGGCCAGGGTGTTGGCCTGGGCGACGACCCAGGCCGGGGTGTCGGAGATGCCCACATACAGCACCTTGCCCGCCCGCACCAGGTCATCCAACCCGCGCATCACCTCGTCCACCGGCGTCAGAAAATCCCAGGCGTGCACCCAGAAGAGGTCGATGTGGTCGGTTTTCAGCCGGCGCAGGCTCGATTCCAGCGAACGCACCATGTTCTTGCGATGGTTGCCGCTAAAGCTGGGGTCGCCGTGGCGGTCGAAGAGGGTGTATTTGGTCGCTACCACCCAATGGTCGCGGTCGACGGCAATGAACTCGCCCACATATTGCTCGCTGGTGCCGTTGGTGTAGCGATTGGCGGTGTCGATGAAGTTGCCGCCCGCTTGGGCGAAGACGTCGAACATGGCTTTGGCTTCGTCTTGCGAGCAGCCCCAGCCCCAGTCCTGGCCGAAGGTCATGGTGCCCAGGGCCAGTTCCGAGACGCGCAGGCCGCTGCGGCCCAGAAGTTTGTAACGCATGGTGTTTTCTCCGGGTTGAGTGAGGGGTGTTCCGTGTTCCGTGGTGCGTGTTCCGTGGTGCGTGTTCCGTGTTCCGTGTTCCGTGTTCCGTATATCCGCATTCACGCAATACGCAACACGCAACACGCAATAACCTATGCTGGCTTGATCATAGCCTTCGATTGGATGGGTGCATCGGCATCCATTTTACCCCCTCTCCCCCGAATCATCCATCGCCGGACGGCTGGATATAATAGCGGCATGATCATCCTCGCTCCCCTGACCCACGCGCCGGTATGAGAATCACGTTTCTTGGCGGCGCCGACGAAGTAGGCGCCAGCAGCACCCTGATCGAGATCGGCGGCAAACGCATCCTCGTCGATGCCGGCATTCGACCCTCGCCCAAGGCGCGCTGGGGGCTTGCCGGCGACCAGCTTCCCAACCTGAGCCAGATCGACGCCCTGGGCAGCCTGGACGCCATCCTGGTGACGCACGCCCACAGCGACCACACCGGCGCCCTGGAACTCGTGATCGCCCGCCACCCCGAAGCGCCCGTCTACGCCACCCCACCCACCATCAGCCTCACCCGCGTCCTCCACCAAGACTCGCGACGGATCATGCAATCGCGGCTGGACGAGGAGGGCGAGCTGCCGCTGTTCGACGATGTGGCCGTGGGCCAGCTCATGGCCGCCTTCGTCCCCGTCCCCTTTCACACCCCCGTGGCTCTGAGCGAGGGGTTGGCCGTGACCTGGTTTCCGGCCGGGCACATCGCAGGCGCCGCCATGCTGGGGTTGGAAAGCGACGAGGGCAACCTGCTCATCACCGGCGATATCTCGATCTCGCCGCAGCGCACCGTGGATGGGGCCAGACCGCCTGCGTTTCGGCCCGACCTGGTGATCATCGAGAGCACCTACGGCGGCCGTCTCCACGCCAACCGCGCCGTGCAGGAGCGCAAGCTGGTCGAAACCGCAACCGAAGTCACGGCTGCAGGCGGCAAGGTGCTGATCCCGGCCTTTGCCCTCGGCCGCGCCCAGGAACTGCTGCTCATCCTGGCTGAGTTCCAGCGTCGCGGCGAAATGCCGCTCATCCCGGTCTGGGCCGACGGCATGGTGCGGGCCGTCTGCCAGGCCTATGCCGGCTTCAGCGACTATCTGCCCCTGGCGCTGCAAGAACGGGGGACGAAATTCTTCGAGGGCGCCATCCGCCCGGTGCAAAGTAACCAGCAGCGCAACGCCCTGGTCTGGGAGCCGGGGTCGGCGGTCATCGTCGCCAGCTCCGGGATGTTGGCGGGCGGGCCGTCGCTCTCTTATGCGCGGGCTTTGGCCGGAAATCCTCAACACGCCATCTTGCTCACCGGCTACCAGGACGAGGAATCGCCTGGACGGCGGCTGCAAGAGGTGGCCGAGCGCGGGCATGGCTCGATCCGCCTGGGTAAAGACAAGGTAGATGTCCGCTGTCGTCTGGCCACCTATTCGCTTTCGGCCCACGCCGACGAGGGCCAGATCGTCAGCCTGGCCGAGACCCTCGACCCCGAGCAGATCTTCCTCGTCCACGGCGACGAGACCGCCCGTCTCAGCCTGAAGACGGCCCTCGACCGGCGCGGGCGCATCGTCCACCTGCCTCGCGCCGGGCAGAGCTTCGATTTCGCCCTTTCCGGCCCGACCCGGCTGCACAAGACCGGCCGGCCCGACGACCTCCGCACCCGCCAGGCTGAGCTTGCCCGCCAACGCCGCGCTGCCATGACCGCTTTTGGCGAGGCGCGCGGCAAATGGCTGTTGCTCAAAGGCGATGAACCAGCGCCGGTCCGCTGTCTTGACCTCGGTCGCGACCATCTGTGGGTGGAGGTGGCGCCAGGGCTGGAGCAGAGCATCTACCCGGAGGAGGTGTTGGCGGTACTGGGCGAAGCCGCGCCCACCGCCGCCGACCTGGCGCCCTACCGCCCGCAGGGTCTGGCCCCGGCCATCATGGAGCCGAACCAGGCCCTGGCTGCGGCCAATCAGACGTTTCCACCCGCCGCCCGCCTGCGCAAGTGCGGCTACCGGCTCGACCAGCATGTGCTGACCCTGACCTTTGATTTTCCTGACGCCGCTCGCGTCCAGTTCAATCAGGAGATCGCTCGCCTTCAAACCACCACCGGCTGGCGCGTTGAAGTAGGCTCGGAAGCTAACCAGCTTGCTCTCAACGCCCTGGTACGCGAAGTGTTGCCCGCGAGCGTCCAAATCGTCAAAGGCCCGGCCATTCACCGCGATGGGAAGCGGGTGGCGGTCAGCCTGGAGCCGGCCACCCCGGAAGATTGGCAGATGCTGGCCGCGGGCAGAGAGCAGTTCGGCGAACGCTTCCGCTCCGTCAGCGGTTACGACCTGGAGATCACGCTCGTCGAAGCATCCGTTGCCTCGGCCTCCGCCGGTCCATCCCCCGGCGCCGCCTACGGTCGTTGGGAGATCAACGCCGCCTACGCCGTCCTACGCGCCGATCTGGAAGGCAGCAGCCTTTATCGCACCAGCCTGAAAGACGGGGAGATCATCCTCTCATTCATCTCTCGGCAGGTCGGCGAACGTTTTCAAGCAAGAATCGACGCCCTGGAGCAAGAAATCGGTTGGCCGCTGCGCATCAACCCGCAGCCCAACCAGGGGGCCATCAGCGAGGCAGCGATGGCGCTGTTGGCGCATGCCGGCTGGACGGCCGCCAAAGGGCCGAGCATCTACCCCGACCGAGGCGAGGTGGCAGTCGTCCTGGCCCAGGCGCCGGACGACGCCGCCAGCACGGAGATAGTGGCTGCCTTCGAGCAGCAGACCGGCTTCCGTCTGCTCCTAAGCTCCGCCGGCCCTGTTCTGGCCCCGCCGCGGGCGGCGAACCCCGATACCGTGATGATCCCCCTTGCCCGCATCCGCCTACGGTCTCATCAACAGTCGCTGACCCTCGACCCCGACAAAGTGACCAAAGCCATCGAGCGCGCCCGGCGGCTGGGCATCAACCCGCCCATCCAGGTCACCCGCCTGAGCGACGGCTACCTGCTCGACGATGGCCTCTACCGGCTGGCGGCAGCGCGGGCGTTGGGGATGGAGGTGGCGCCGGCGGTGGTGAGGTAGGTATCGGCCAGAGAGTACAGCGCCTCTGCCAGGATGATTTGGATGTTGTCGATGACGTAGGGAAGCTTCATGGCCAATTCGTTATGATGATTTTGGCGCCAAAATTTACATTAGCCGCGGCGTATGTAAATGCTCTTTCATAAGGACAGGATGGGCATCATGGCCGGGGCCAAAAACGGTGCCTGATCGGTTGTCGAGAAGCCGTCCACTCCTACCCCTTCTGCCCGATCCCATCCTCCGCCGGAACCCAATCGCGGTGGCTACACTCCATCCGGTAGCCAAAATCGGTGCTGAAGCTATTGAACGCCTTGCGCGGCCAGTCGCGCAGCGGCTGGCGAGCCAGGTTGCGCAGCCCGCGATAGGCAATGCCCCGATAGCCATAGAGCTGGCGCGAGAGCCAGTCATAGCCCTGCGCCAATCGCTCCGGCGACATTTGGGCGGGGTAGTAGGTCACATGGTTGGTGTCGTAGAGCGACCAGGGCACGCCGGGGATGAGGCGATTCTGCTCGACCCAGGTCTGGCGCTGGGGCGTGCCCACATACGGTGTGAGCACGGTGATACTGACGCCATCCAGCCCGCTGCCGCGGATGAAATCATAGGTGTGCTCGAAGATAGCCGGTGTGTCGCCATCGAAACCAAACACGAACAGCCCCACCACCCCCAACCCCGCCTCGTGCACCCGGTCGATGACCTGGCGATAGCGTTCGATGTTGCCCTTGGCCTTGCCGCCCAACTCACGCCGGTTCTCAGGATTGGCGCTCTCGAAGCCGACGAAGAACTTGTCCATGTGCGCCTCGCGGGCCAGTTTCAGCAGGTCGGGATAGTCGGCCACCAATTGCTCGGCCTGGCACGTCCAGCCGGCCAGCGGCAGCTTGCGCAATTCCTTGAACAGCGCCTCCATGTAGTCGGGATAGAGACGAAAATTGAGGCCGAAATTGTCGTCGGTGAGGAAGAAGCGCCTGATCCGGCGGCGTTCGATCTCCTCCACCACCTGCTCCACCGGCCGCAGCCGCATCACCCGCCCCGAAACGCGGATGGCCGTACAAAAGGTGCAACTGCGCGGGCAGCCGCGGGTGATCTCCAGATACGGCGTCCAATAGTTGCGGTTCTCGTCCACCTGCCGCAACACCCGGTCGGTCAGCGGCTTGAGGTCGTCCAGGTGCGCCCACTCTTCATCGACATAGCGGGGCTGAAGCTGACCGCAGTCGAAGTCGGCGATCATCTGCGGCCAGGTGCGATAAGCCTCGCCCACGGCAATGCTATCGGCCCAGGCCGAAACCTCGTCTGGAGCCAGGGTGGCGTGCGCCCCACCGATGACGACCTTCGCCCCTCGCGCCTGCGCTCGTTCGGCGATCCACCTGGCCCGGTCGATCTGCAAGGTCTTGGCCGTGATCCCTACCAGGTCGCCGGGGCCGAGCTGGTCGAACGGGACCGGGCGCAGGTCTTCGTCGATGATCTCCACCTCCACCTCGTCGGGCACGAGCGAGGCCAGCCGCATGAGGGTGTAGGGCGCCATCGTCGCCTTGCGCAGAAAAGCGCCGTCGCGACCGGGCTGGATGAGATAGGCTTTGCGGATGGACATGGGAGAGGCGTGGGGGAGACGGGTTGGTTGCGTGAGGAGTAAGCACGCCCACGTGCGAGCGCTGCGTGAGGAGTGAGCACGCCCACGTGCGAGCGCTGCGTGAGGAGTGAGCACGCCCACGTGCGAACGGCGTCGAAGGAGATGGCATTATAGGGCGCGGGTGGGGGAGCGTCAAATTATTATGAAAGTCGTCATAATAATTCGACGGGCCGCCATCGTTCACCAGCGCGGCTTTCCTCTCCCCGCTCGCTCGTCCTCGCCAGAACCCCTGACCCAGAAACGGCTTCAGGCCACGAGGAGGTGCCGCAGACAGCGGAGCCAGAATTCCTGGTAGTGCTGCCAAAACACGAAATTACAGCCCCAGTGCGGGGCCGGGTCAGACATGTAGGCCAGCGTCTTGCCCTGGCCGAACTGACCCGCCGCCACGAGTGGGTCGCCGGTCTCGGCCACCGTCAGCAGCACATCGCAGCCGGAGCGCGGCAACACCTTGTTATAGCCGAGGATGGGCGGGAAGGCGCTGAAATCGAGGCCGGCGAAGGCGGCGGCACCGGCAGCCGTGGGGGCGGCGGTGTAACCCTCGGTGCTCTCCACCAGATCTTCGTAATCCAGGCAGCCCACCGGCAGCACCTCGCGCAGCCGCATCCGGTTCCAGCCGCCCTTGCCCATCTCGCCGGTGAACGACAGCCAGCCGCCCAGGAACATCATGCCCTTGCCGGCGTGCACGGCCTCGACCGTCAGTCGCACCCGGTCGGGGAAGGTGAGCGGTTGGTTGCCGAACTTGGTGCGGTCGAAGAAGCTGGGCGCGAGCTGGAAATTCTTGGCCTCGACATCGCTGAAGATGATGACATCGTAGGCATCGAGGATGCGTTCGTACTCGCCCGGCCCCAGCTTGTAGAAATCCCAGGCCGGCACGTCCTCCACCTGATGTTCGCCCGTACTCTCGAGGGCGTCCTTCAGCCAGCGGCCATAATAGTAGAGATCGATGCCCTTATAGGCGTAGTTGAAGGGCGTCTCGCCGAAGATAGGTCCGATGGAGACAGCCCAATCGCCGATGTAGTAGATTTTTGCCATAGGAATCACCTTGTCATGCTGAACGGGTCGATCACACAAGGTTGTTGCAGCGATCAGCCAGTGAAGCATCTCGATTTTCAGGAGTTTCTAAGCACCGGGCCGATCACACAAGGTCGTTGCAGCGATCGGCCAGTGAAGCATCTCGCGCGGTCTTTGTGTCAGGCTTTGTGACCTTCGAGTCTTTGTGTTCGATGAAGTGCTTTCAATACGTCAGAGCCACTTTGATCACGCCCGCCGGATGCTGGTCGATGAGTTCGTAGGCTTCGGCGGCGCGGGTGAAGGGCAGTCGGTGGGTGATGAGGCCGTCGGTGCGCAGCCGGCCCGAGGCCAGCAGGTCGAGGGCGACCTCCTCCACGCGCGCCCGATCCCAGAGCGGATGGTCGCGATGAGGGCAGTCCCAGACCGCCATGCTGGAGACCATCGTCACCCGGTTGTGATGCCACTCCTCGCCCAGCCGCAAGTCCGCCCCCCCACCCTGATAGAACCCCGCCGCCACCACGCGCCCCGCCTTGCGCAGGCTGCGAATGGCCTCGTGCAGGGCGGCGTAGTGGCCCGAACACTCGATGGCGACATCGGCGCCGTGGTGTTTGCTGGCCGTCTTGATGGCGAGGCCAACATCGCCGCGTTCGGGGTCGAGAACCTGGTCGGCGCCGAAGCGATGAGCCAGGTCACGCCGGGCGGCGATGGGGTCGATGGCATCGATCCAGGCGGCGCCGTCGAGTCGAGCCAGTTGCACAGCCAACAGGCCGATGGCGCCCAAGCCGAAGATGGCGACGCGGTCGCCCAGCTTGATCTGGGCGTCGTGAACGGCCTGCAGGGCGACGCCAGCCAGGGCCAGGAAGATGGCGCTGTCGGAGGATAGTTCGGGCGGGAGGGCATGCAGCTGCCCGCGATAGGGCATGTTTTCTGGGGTGAAGGTGTGAGTTTGGCGGTGGGGCGAGAGCAGGTGCACGAGATCGCCCGACCGCAGGTGCTCGACCGCCGCGCCCACCTCGCTCACCCGCCCCACCCATTCGTAGCCCAGCGTCGGCTGGGGAAGGCGGCCGCTGCGGGGCCGGAACAGGCGCAGGTCGGGGTCGAATTCCTTGCCCTCGAAGGGTGATGTCCCCCGAAAGAGGTTGAGTTCAGTGCCGTGGCTGATGCCGCTGATCACGGCTTCGGCCCGCACTTCGTTGGGGTGCAGTGGCGCTTCGGTGTAGTCGGCCAGCCGGACCTGGCGAGGGCCGGTGAGTTGCAGTTCCAGTGGCATGGGGTCAGGCCAGCGGCAGGGCGACAGGATGGCCCGCATCCGCCGAACAGTAGACGGCCTGCACGATCTCCACCGCCCGCAGGCCATCCAACCCGCCGACGAGCGGGGGGCGCCGGTCGCGAATGGCGGCCACGAAGTCCAACAACATGGCCCGGTCGGCATCGGAACCCCAGGCCAGCCATTCGGGGTGCTGCGGCCGGTTGGAGAAGGCGGCCAGGTTCTGGCGAAAGGCATCGACCTCGACCACGGCTTTGTCGCCGATGAGATTCATGGTCAAGCCGCCCCAGGTGGGCCAGTTGGCGGGCCGGCTCCAACTGCAATCGATGCTAGCGAAGGTTCCGTCGCCGAAGGTGAGCATGACCAGCCCGCCGGTCTCGACCTCCACCTCGCTGTGGATGATGCGGTTGAGCTGGGCGTAGACTTCGGTCACTTCCTGGCCCAGCAGCCAGCGCAGGGCGTCGGCCAGGTGGACGACATGATCGGTGGCCGAGCCGCCGCCCGCCAGTGCTTTGTCCACGAACCATTGGCGATAGCGGCGGGGGAGCTGGCCCTGGTTGGTGGTGGTGCAGGCGTGGATGAAGCCCAGGCCGCCGCGGTCGATCAAGGCCTTGATCTCCAACAGGGCGGCGCTGAAGCGCATGGGAAAGGCGGTCATCAACAAAACGCCGGCGCGCTCGCACACCTCAACCATCGCCTGTGCGTCGGCCAGTGTGGTCGCCAGCGGTTTTTCGCAGAGGATGTGCGCCCCGGACTGCGCGGCCATCTCGACCAGCGGCCGATGCCGGGCGTTTTCGGAGCACACGACCACGCCGTCGGGCTGTTCGGCCAAAAGCTCGGCGTAGGTGGGGAAGAAGCGGGCGCCGTAGCGATGGGCGGCATCCTGACCCCGGACGGCGTCGTCATCGGCGATGCCGAGGAACTCGACGCCGGGCAAGTGGCGCAGGTGATGGGCGTAGGCTTCGGCGTGGATATGGGCGAAGCTGAGGAGGCCTAGTTTCATGGCGGGGAGTAGGGAGTAAGGAGTAAGGAGTAGGGAGTAAGTGGTGGGAACAGGAGACGAGGTGAGTGAGGTGAAGAGGGGTGGGCGGCACATCAGTTCGCCGGCTGCAGGGTACGCGAACTCCGCAAGCCCGCCCTACTTCCTACTCCCTACTCCCAATTTCGACCACATTGCCATTCGTTGCTGATTCGATAGCCGCGAGGGCGATCTGCAGTGCGGCCAGGCCATCTTCGGCGGTGACGGGCACGGGGGCGTCGTGGCGCAGGTGGTCGTAGAAGGCCCGGAGTTGGGTGGTGTAGGGGCTTTCGAGCAGGGGGCTGGCGGGGACAGGGACATCGCCGGCCTCATCGCCTGCCGTCTGGTGGCGGAACAAACCGATGGGCGCGGTGGCGGCGGAATCGTGCAACAGCAAGCCGTCGGAGCCGGCGATCTCGAATTGGGTGCGGAAGGTGGGCGGGGGATAGGCCCACGAGCCTTCGACGTGGGTGAGGGCGCCGCCGGCATGGGTGAGGATGGCCAGCCCGTGGTCGCCGGGCGAGCGGGCGGGGTCGCCGATATGCTTGCAGTAGACGGTCGCCACCTCGCCGGCCACCCAGCGGGCGTAGTCGAAATCGTGGATCATCAGGTCGAGGATCATCCCGCCCGATTTCTCGAACTCCAGGAACCAGTTGTCGCGGGTCTTGCGCGGGCGGAAGACGTTGCGCCGAAGGCGGACGACTGCCACCTGGCCCACCTGACCGGCGTCCACCGCTTCTTTCGCCCGCACATATTCGGGGAAGAACCGGACGACATGCCCCACCAGCAGCTTCACCCCGGCCTGGCGGCAGACCCGGATCATGTCCTGGGCCTCGGCCACGGTGCGCGCCAGCGGCTTCTCGCAGATGATGTGTTTGCCCGCCCTGGCCGCCTGCACGACCATCTCGCGGTGCAGATGCGTAGGCGTGCAGATGTCGAGCGCGTCGATGTGGGGGAGGAGGGAAGCCAGGTCGGGGTAGGCCGCCGCCCCGTATCGTGCGGCCAGGGCTTGGGCGTGGTCGTGGCGGGCGGCGACGAAGCCGGCCACGGGGGCGCCGATCTCGGCCCAGGCAGCGGCATGTGTCCCGCCCATGGCCCCAACGCCGATGATGCCTATGCGCATTGAAAATGCTCCTTTGCCATCGTTAGATTCATGGTGGCGCGTCAAGCTGCAACAGGCACAAGTTCTGTTTTTGGCCGCACTGTACCTGCGCAGTGCTCGCAAGGGTATCCATCTTCCGCCATTTCTTCCATTGCGTGAGATGACATGTCGTAATGGCGACGCCTTATCTTGTCGCGTATGGATTCGATGCCACTGCTAGCCATGGAAAAGCCCTCTTGGTGTTCAGATCAAGATCGAGCATAGAGCACCCTGCCTTCGCGCAGCGCAGGGCGAATGATGCTGCCCACCAAGTCTCGCTCGCGCGCAACCTCTTCAGGCGTCGTCACCAACACATCCTTGGGCACAACGATATCGTCGAGGGCCATCCTCATTTCGATCCGCTTCTCCCGTTTCGACCCGGCAACCGGCATGATGACCAAGAGATCGACATCGCTTCCCGGCGCGGCTGTCCCGCGCGCCTGCGAGCCGAACAAGATGATCTGCTCTGGGGCAAAACGCGTCACGAGACGGTCTACCATCGCGGCGATGTTCCGTTCCATCCCTTCGTCCACGCTATTGCTCCAATTCATGGGCCGCTGTGGGCAGTTCGGGTTCTGGCATGATGGGCGCATCATACCACAGCGCCAACTCTTCATCGTTCATTGGCTCGAGCAATGCCTGATCGATTTCGGCCAGTTCTTCTTCGCTGAACTCGGCCTGTAAGAAGCCAGGTTTTGTTTCGAGTAGTCGTTCACTCATCACTTCATCACTCCTTTATGTCTCACTTCACCGCCCCCGCCGTGATGCCCCGAATCAACTGCCGCGAGAAGATGATATAGATGATCAACACCGGCACCATCGCCAGGGTCAGCGACGAGAGCACGGCGTTCCAGTCACTGACGAACTGGCCCAGGAATTGCTGCGCACCCAGGGTGACGGTCTTGGTCTGCTCGCCGGGGGCCAGGATCAGCGGGAACCAGAGGTCGTTCCAGATCGGGATCATGGTGAAGACGGCGACGGTGGCGATGGCCGGGCGCACCAACGGCAGGATGAGCCAGAAGATGCGGTATTCGCTGGCGCCGTCGATGCGCGCCGCCTCCTTCAATTCACGCGGCACCTGGCGCATGAACTGGTTGAGGATGAAGATGGCCAGCGGCAGGCCCATGGCGGTGTAGACCAGGATCAAGGCGGTGCGGGTGTTGACCAGGTTCATCGCCACCACCAGGCGCAGGATGCTGACCGTGCCCAGGCGGATGGGGATCATGATGCCCACGGCCAAATAGAGGCCGAGGACGGCGTTGCCGCGAAAGTCATACTCCGAGAGGGCGTAGGCTGCCATCGCCCCGGTGAACAGGATCAGGAACATGGCGCCGAGGGTGACGATGATGCTGTTGGCAAAATAGAGATCGAAGTTCGAGCGAGCCAGCACCTTCTCGTAGCCGATCAGGCTGAAGGTGTCGGGCAAGGGCGGCAGCCAGGGGGCGCGGAAGATGGCCTTGCGCTCCTTGAACGAGTTCATCAGGATGAGGACGATGGGAAAGAGGGCGACGACCATCGCCCCGATCAGGATGCCATAACTGCCAATGCCGCTGAATCTCTGGCGAAGCGAAGATCGAGATCTCATGGCTGCCTCCTCAAAGCTCGTAGGTTTGCACACGACGCTGGTAGCCGAACATGTAGAGCAGCACGCCAATCAGAATGATGACGAACATCACCGCCGCCACCGTCGCCCCCATCGTGGGGCTGCCCAACTGCAGCTGCTGGCCAAAGAAGGTGCGATAGAACAAGGTGCCCATGATGTCGGTCGAGAAATTCGGGGCGGCCAGGGCGCCTTGCGTGGTGTAGATCAGGTCGAAGGCATTGAAGTTGCCCACATAGGTCAAGATGGCGACGATGCCCACCGTAGGTAAAATGAGCGGGAACTTGATCCGCCAGAAAACCTGCCAGCCGGTGGCCCCATCCACCGTGCTCGCCTCCACCAGTTCATCGGGGATGCCGATGAGGGCGGCGTAGAACAGCATCATCGGGATGCCAATAAACTGCCAGACGGAGATGAACGAGAGGGCGATCAAGGCCGAGCCTTCCAACCCAAGCCAGGGCTTGAACAGACTCTCCAATCCCACCATCCCCAAGATGCCCTCGGCGATGCCCCAGAGCGGGCTGAGGATGAGCTGCCAGATGAAACCGATGATGACGACCGAGAGCATGGTGGGCAGAAAGAACACGGTGCGAAAGAAGCCCCGGCCCCGAATCCCGCGCGCGGTCAGCAGCGCGGCCAGCAGCAGACCGATGCTATTTTGCACCAGCATGTGGATGATGAAGAAGACGACATTGTTGCGAAAAGCGCCCCACAGTCGCGGCCGCCACAGGTCATTGGTGAGCAGCCGCACATAGTTGGCCGTCCCCACAAAAAACTCCTTGCCCGACTGGTCGGCGCCGAAAAAGCTGAGGCGCAGCGAATCGAACAGCGGATAAATCATGAACATCGTATAGATGATGGTCGCGGGCGCCAGAAAGACAAAAAGATAGAAGGGAAATTTGCGCCCCGGTGATTTGCTGCGCATCTGTGCCATAGAACCCCCTTGCTCCAAATGACTCGTAGTAACGACTTCAGTCGTTCTGCTTGCAAAGAGGCGACTAAAGTCGCTACTACGAGGAAAAGGAAATGGTTCGTAGTAACGACTTCAGTCGTTCTTTTTCGCAAAAAGCGACTAAAGTCGCTACTACGGGAAGATGGACATGACTCGTAGTAACGACTTCAGTCGTTCTGCTTGCAAAAAAGCGACTAAAGTCGCTACTATGAAAAAGCGGATATGACTTGTAGTAACGACTTCAGTCGTTCTTTTTCGCAAAAAGCGACTAAAGTCGCTACTACGAGGGCTATCGTCAACTTATTGCGGCTTGTACCACTTATCCAGGCCATCCTGGATCTGCTCGGCGCCATCGGCGGGCGTGATGTCGCCGTTGATCACCTGGGCGCTCACCCGCCATAGCTCGTTCTCCAGATTCGGCTCGCCGCGCGAGAGAATCTGATACGAGTTGCGGATGGTGCTCTCGCACGAATCGCGCCAGCTCAGGAATTCCTGGGCGATGGGGTCGGTCAGGTTGATCTTGTGGTTCGACAGGGTGAAGAAGCCAGGCAGGGCATTGCTGTACAACTCCGCGAACTCCGCCGTCGTCATCCATTCCAGGAACTTCTTCGCCTCTTCGGGATGAGCGGTTTTGGCATTCATGCCGAGGGCGATGTCGGTGTGGTCGGAGATGTAGCAGGTGTCGGCGCCTTCAGGCAGCGGCGGCGGGAAGATGCCCATCTCGAAGTCCGCCTGCTGTTCGAACAACGACGTCTCCCACGAACCCGTCGGGTAGATGGCGCCCTTGCCGAGGGTGAAGTAGTTCTGCGAGTCGGGGTAGGCCTGGGCCTGGAAGCCAGCGGGCAGGTAGTCCTTCCACTTCGCCAGACTCTCCCACACCTTCACATACTGCGGGTCGGTGAACTTCTCTGTCCCCTTGATCAGGCCCAAACGACCTGCCTCGCCCTTCCAGTAGTTCGGCCCGATGTTCTGGAAGCCCATCGTCGCCGCTTCCCACTGGTCGTTCGTGCCCATCACCAACGGGGTGTACGTGCCGTCGGCCTTGATCTTGTCGAGCAGGGCGAAGAACTCCGCCTCTGTCTTCGGCTCCTCCAGCCCCAACTCCTTGAAGGCGTCGGCGTTGTAGAAGAAGCCGTGGATGACCGACGCCATCGGCACGCAGAACACATCCGAGCTGTCGTCGGTGATCCAGGCACTCTTGGCTACGTCGCTGAAGTTCTCCATGCCGGGCAGGTCGTTGAGCGAGGACAGATAGCCCTTCTGGAACAGGGCCAGCGAGGCGTCGAACGGCCGGCAGGTGATGAGGTCGCCGGCCGTGCCGCCCTCCAGCTTGGTGTTCAGCACGCCGTTGTACTCCGCCGGCGCGGTGGGGGCGAAGGTGACTTTGACGTTGGGGTAGTGCTTGTTGAAAGCCGGAATGATGGTGTCCTGCCAGATCGACAGGTCATCGTTGCGCCAGCTTTCGATGGTCAGGTCGCCTGTCAACTCCGTCGATCCGGCAGCCGCCTCGGTGGCAGGCTGGGCAGCAGCGGCGCCTGTGGGCTTGTACCACTTATCCAGGCCATCCTGGATCTGCTTGGCGCCATCGGCAGGCGTGATGTCGCCGTTGATCACCTGGGCGCTCACCCGCCATAGCTCGTTCTCCAGATTCGGCTCGCCGCGCGAGAGAATCTGATACGAGTTGCGGATGGTGCTCTCGCACGAATCGCGCCAGCTCAGGAATTCCTGGGCGATGGGGTCGGTCAGGTTGATCTTGTGGTTCGACAGGGTGAAGAAGCCAGGCAGGGCATTGCTGTACAACTCCGCGAACTCCGCCGTCGTCATCCATTCCAGGAACTTCTTCGCCTCTTCGGGATGAGCGGTTTTGGCATTCATGCCGAGGGCGATGTCGGTGTGGTCGGAGATGTAGCAGGTGTCGGCGCCTTCAGGCAGCGGCGGCGGGAAGATGCCCATCTCGAAGTCCGCCTGCTGTTCGAACAACGACGTCTCCCACGAACCCGTCGGGTAGATGGCGCCCTTGCCGAGGGTGAAGTAGTTCTGCGAGTCGGGGTAGGCCTGGGCCTGGAAGCCAGCGGGCAGGTAGTCCTTCCACTTCGCCAGACTCTCCCACACCTTCACATACTGCGGGTCGGTGAACTTCTCTGTCCCCTTGATCAGGCCCAAACGACCTGCCTCGCCCTTCCAGTAGTTCGGCCCGATGTTCTGGAAGCCCATCGTCGCCGCTTCCCACTGGTCGTTCGTGCCCATCACCAACGGGGTGTACGTGCCGTCGGCCTTGATCTTGTCGAGCAGGGCGAAGAACTCCGCCTCTGTCTTCGGCTCCTCCAGCCCCAACTCCTTGAAGGCGTCGGCGTTGTAGAAGAAGCCGTGGATGACCGACGCCATCGGCACGCAGAACACATCCGAGCTGTCGTCGGTGATCCAGGCACTCTTGGCTACGTCGCTGAAGTTCTCCATGCCGGGCAGGTCGTTGAGCGAGGACAGATAGCCCTTCTGGAACAGGGCCAGCGAGGCGTCGAACGGCCGGCAGGTGATGAGGTCGCCGGCCGCGCCGCCCTCCAGCTTGGTGTTCAGCACGCCGTTGTACTCCGCCGGCGCGGTGGGGGCGAAGACAACCTCGATGTCGGGGTAGTGCTTGTTGAAGGCGGGGATGATCGTGTCCTGCCAGATGGTCAGGTCATCGTTGCGCCAGCTTTCGATGGTAAGGGTGACTTTCTCGCCGGCGGGGGCGGCGGTGGCTTCCTCGGCGGGGGCGGCGGTCGCCTCAGCAGCCGGGGCCTCGGTAGGCGCGGCGGCCGGGGCCTGGGTGGATTGGGCGCCGCCGCAGGCAGCCAGCAGGACGGCCAGGACGAAGACCAGTGTCAAAATGAGGAATTTGCGAGACATGGGGACTCCTCCTTGAGTCGGTTGGGAAGGTGAAGTGTGAAGACGTGATTCGTGTTGCGTATTGCGTGTGGCGTGTTGCGTGTGGCGTGACATGATGCGAAGTGAGCACGCCGGGACGAAAACGAGGGTGGGTCGGACGATAAGGTGGTCTCCTTTTGAAAAATCACGCTCATCTATCAGGGCGCGAAGGTGGGATAGATGGGTGGGGTAAAAGACGAGCGGGCGCGGCAAGATGAAGCCGGTCGGGCGGAAGGACCAGACCAGCAGCGATGGGCCACGGTGAAGGTTTGGGTGTGAACACCATTGTTCGAAACCGGAACGCCGGGTATCGACGCCCGGCCAAGACGACGGTCAGCGTCGATCCACTGACTGACATTGTAACCGTCTCACGATGGCGGTGTCAAAGCCCATCGCCTGGCGTCTCTCCTGGCAGGCCCCCTGGCGCGCTTGGTGCGCCCGCAACAAACCGCTATACTGCGCCGCAATTCTGAACAGTATGAAATCACGACCCCCTACCAGCCAGGAAATCGATGCCTTGCTCGCCTCTCTGCCGCTTTTCAGCGCCGATGGCTTCGAGCCGGTCGCACGCTGGGCGGGGGGCGAGACGAGCGACGGGGCGATGACGATGCCGTGGCCGCAATACAACCCGGCTGTCGAGGCTTTTATGCGGGCGGCGGGGCAGGAGGCATGGCGCGACGAAGGTTACGACCCCCAGAAAGCGGCCCGGATGCTTCAGGACGCAGACCTCGTCGGCCGCGCCTCATGGGACGAAATCAAGACCATGCTGACCTTCTGCGTGCGCGGGGAACGGTTCAGCGATGGGCATTGGGCGGCCATGATCGAGCAGGGTCACCTCCGGCGTCTGCTCGAACGACTGCGCCAGCTTCATGGGGAGGAGACGCCTTGAAGCCAAAGACAGGCGCGCTGCATCGCGTTCGACCGACACCGACTCTTTCAGCCATGACGCTCAAGCACAGCTACCCCACCCCTGAACACGCCCGAGCGGCCGCAGTGATCAGCGAGCATTTCGCCGCCAACTTCGCTATCGATGCCGTCCTCCTCACCAATTCCTGTGCGCGGGGGAAGGCCACGCCTGATAGCTGCCTCGACATCGCCATCCTGGCCCGGCCTGAACGCCTGGCCGCGCCGTTGAGCATGTTGGAAGTCGCTTGGGAGCACTTCGAGCAAAGCAACCCTGCCATCACCGCCCTGGCAAAGGTGGGGAAGTATTCAGTCGTCCACCCGAATTTCCTCGATGGCGTTTTCGAGCCAGGGGAACGGGACGAAGCCGCCGGGCCGGACGATTTCGAGCTGGGCATCGGCAATTTCCTGGTCTACGGCGTCCCCCTGTGGCAAGGCAGCGATTATTTCGACCAGCTTCGCCGCCGTTGGCTGCCCTATTACGATGACGAGATGCGCCAACAACGGCTGCGGATGGTGCGGCATTACTGCCTGAACAACCTGCACCACATCCCGCTGTACATCGAGCGCGGCCTCTACTTCCAATCCTTCGACCGGCTCTACAATGCCACTCGCGAGTTCTTGCAGGCGCTGTTCATCGCCCGCCGCACCTACCCCATCGCCTACAACAAATGGATTCGCGAGCAGATCGAGGACATCCTGGGCCTGCCCGACCTCTATCGCCAGCTCACCCACCTGTTCGAGATCGAACACTTCGAGAGCGCCGAAATCGCGGACAAGGCCAGGCAAGTGGAGGAGTGGCTCGATTTCTATGCGCCTTCGACCGATCCCACCACCACAAGGAGTTCCTTCTGATGAAAACTGGAGTTGTAGGCGCCGGCATGGTCGGCGCCACCGCCGCCTATGCCCTGGTCATGCGCGGCGTCGGCCGCGAGGTCGTGTTGGTCGATAAGTTCGCCAAGCGGGCCGTGGCCGAAGCCGATGACATCCTTCACGCCGTCCCCTTCGCTCACCCCCTGCAGATCACAGCCGGCGACTACGCGGCCCTGACGGGATGCAGGGCGGTGGTGGTGGCGGCGGGCGTGGCCCAACGGCCGGGCGAGACGCGGCTGGAGTTGCTGGGCCGCAACGCCGCCGTCTTCCACGAGGTCATCCCCTCCATCCTGAACTACGCCCCCGATGCCGTGCTCATCATCGCCACCAACCCGGTGGACATCATGACCCATGTCGCCGCCCGCTTCGCCGCCGAGATGGGCGTTGGCCCTGGCCGCGTCTTCGGCTCCGGCACCACGCTCGATACAGCCCGCTTCCGGGCGCTGCTCGGCCAGCGGTTGGGCGTCGATCCGCAATACGCCCATGCCTATGTCGTCGGCGAGCACGGCGACTCGGAGGTGCTGGCCTGGTCGTCGGTGCGCGTGGGCGGGATGCCGCTGGATGATTTCTGCGCCCTGCAGGGCATCGAACTCGACCAGGCCATCCGCGACGACATCGACGAGCGTGTGCGTCGCGCCGCCTATCGCATCATCGAAGGCAAAGGCGCCACCTACTACGGCATCGGCAGCGCCCTGGCCCGTATCGTCGAGGTGGTGTTGGGCGACGAGCGCGCCGTGCTGACGGTGTGCGCCCCCCTGGCTCAGGCAGCTGGCGTGAACGATGTGACCCTGGCCCTGCCGCGGCTGGTGGGCGGCGGCGGGGTGATCGCCACCCTCCCGCTCCCGCTCAACGACCAGGAAGAAGCCGATTTGCATCGCAGCGCCGCCATCATCCGCAGCGCCATCGATGACCTGGAGAAAGCCGCCCCGTGAACGAAACCCAACCCTTCCCCCGCCTCCCTTTGGCCGACACCGGCCTGACCATCGGCCCCCTGGGGCTGGGCGCCTGGTCGTGGGGCGACCGCTTCTTCTGGGGCTACCAACAAGGCTACGGCGAAGCGGAGGTGAGAGGGGCTTTCGCAACCGCCATCGAGTCCGGGATCGATTTCTTCGACACCGCCGAGAGCTATGGTCGCGGTCGTTCCGAGCAGCTGTTGGGCGGCTTCATCGGCGCCGCCTCTCGCCCGGTGGTGATCGCCAGCAAGTGCTTCCCCTACCCCTATCGTCTCAGCAGCCGTAGCCTGAGCCGGGCGCTGGCCGCCAGCCAGAAACGGTTGGGAATGGCGCAGATCGATCTCTATCAGATGCACTGGCCCTTTCCGCCGGTGTCGATCGAGGCCTGGATGAATGCCATGGCCGACGCGGTGGAAGCCGGGCAAGTGAAAGCGGTCGGGGTCTCGAACTACAGCCTGGAGCAGACCCAACGCGCGGCCGCGGCCCTGGCCCGCCGCGGGCTGCGGCTGGCCTCGAACCAGGTCTCGTTCAGCCTGCTGCAACGCCAGCCCGAACGCAGCGGGCTGCTGGACTATTGCCGGGCCAATGGCATCCTCGTCATCGCCTACAGCCCGCTGGCGATGGGGATGCTGACCGGCAAATACTCCCCCAGCACACCTCCCTCTGGCGTGCGCCGGGCGATGTACCGCCGCCACACTCTGACCCGCATCCAGTCACTCATCGGGCTGATGCGAGCGATCGGCGATGCCCACGCCGGCAAAACGCCGGCCGAGGTGGCCCTGAACTGGGTCATGTGCAAAGGGGCTGTGCCCATCGCCGGAGCCAAGACCGCCGCCCAGGTGCGGGACAATGCCGGGGCCTTGGGCTGGCGACTGAGCGAAGACGAGGTGGCGGCGCTGGATGAACAATCGCTTCGTCTCCACACCGGCCGGTGAGCTCAAACTCTCTTTAAGCTCTTGTTGGTAGTGCGGCGCGTTCATACAGGGCTTCTGCTTGCTCGGCCATCTGTTCGATTGTCTGCGGCGCGCCAACACTGATGTCGCCCGTTTGGGCATCTACACACAATTCGCCGATTTGTCCCAAGTAACCATCGCCTGAAAGACTCAAGTGTACGGGCAGCCGCCAAACCAGGCGGGAACCAATGAGCAATTCCGGTTCACCTGCCCACAATTGATCACCCAAATTCATGATCAGCCAACGGTTGGCTTTTTGACGGGCTACCTGGGCCGAGATGTTGAAGTCGGCGCTAACCTGTACATTCATCACCACCCGGCTGCCGGTGGGGAAGGCAAGGTCTGTCATGACTACTTGGGTTTCCATAGGCTGTTTCACCTCTGGGAATGACTGTATCACAAGTGAGCGCAGACGGCAATCGACCCGTCTTGGAGGATCGGCGCGACCGCTTCAAAGCGTCTCGGTGACTTTTCGTAGCCCGCGCGGGCGGTCGGGGTCGTAATCGCGGGCGTGGGCCAATGACATCGCCAGCAATTGGCCGGGGAGGATGGCGGTGATGGGCGAAAGCCATTCGGGCGCGCCCGCAGGCAGGGGCAGGGCGGCCCTGCCCATCTCCAGCGCCTCGGCGTCGTCGCTGATCACCAGCAGCTCGGCCTCGCGCTCTTTGGCCGTGGCCATGAACGACTTCATCTCCCCCAGCATCTTGCCAGAGGGGGTGATGGCAATGACCGGGAAACCGGCGGCAATCAGGGCCAGGGGGCCGTGCAAGAAGTCGGCGCTGCTATACGGCTCGACCACGGTGTAGGTCAGTTCCTTCATCTTCAGCGCCAACTCGAAGGCCGTGCAATAGTTGTAGCCGCGACCGATGGTCACGCACGATTGCATATAGCGATAGCGTTCGGCCACCTGGCGGACGTGCTCTTCCCCGGCCAGCGCCGCCGCCGCCTGCTGGGGGATGCGGTCGAGAGCCTGGAAATGCCCGTCGCTCCCGTTCAGGCAGGCGCTGAGCAGGGCAATGGCAGCCAGTTCGCTGGTGTAGGTCTTGGTGGCAGCCACCGATCGCTCTTCGCCCGCGCCCAGATCGAGCACGAAATCGGCCGTCTCGGCCAGGTCCGAAGCCGGGATGTTGGTGATGGCGGCGGTGAGCACGCCCTGGCGCCGGGCCTCGGCCAGGACGGCGACGATGTCCGGGCTTTTGCCGCTCTGGCTGATGCCGAGGACGAGGGCGTTGCCAAAACGGGGCGGCGTCGCGTAGATGGTGTGCAGGCTGGGGGTGGCCAGGCCCACCGGCAGGGCATTGTGCCCGCCCAACAGATATTGGGCGTAGCGGGCGGCGTTGTCGCTGGTGCCACGGGCAGCGATGATGACGTGGCTGATGTGGCGGCGTCTGATCTCAGCGGCCAGGGACTCGGCCGCCGGGCGCTGGCTGGCGAACAGGCGGGCCAGGACAGCGGGTTGTTCGTGGATTTCGCGGAAGAGATGGGTGGTGTGGAGGTTGATCATGAAATCGTTTCGGGATAACCAAAGGTGAGTTCATGCCACGGGCTGGGTCGGCCTGTGCGGAGGGCCTCTTTGCCTCGCCGTGCTGCCGAAACGGCATCCAACATCAGTTCATCTTGGGTGATGGAATCGGAGGCGAGCCGGATGACCTGGTCATACAACTTCTGGGCCAGAGCCTTGTCGCCCAGGTCGTGTTCGGCCAGGGCGCGCTCGATGATCCAATCGAGGTTGTCGGGTTCGAGGTCGTAGCCTTTGCGGATGGCCGCCAGGGCCGGGGCTGTGCGATAGAGCGTGCGCAGGACCTTGCCCATACGGATGTGGTTTTCGGCCCGTTTGGGGTGGGTGACGATGAGCATCTTGTAGCGCGCCAGGGCCTCGAGCGGATGCATGAGTTGGCTGAAGGCGGTGGCTTTGGCCGATTTCAAACGGGAATTGGTTCGACGATTGGCCTTATTGGGATTCGAAAACAGCCCGTGAAAGTCCTCGTCGCTTTCGGGCATGTACAGCCGCATCAAAGCCATAGGGCCGAGACGATAGCGGTCGCGGGCGCCGCACTTGGGGCAGACGATCTCGCGGTCCATGATATAGGGATCGTACCTGACGCTTTCGCCTCGCGCCATCTTAGCGGCCGTCTCCAGGTCGAGAAAGACGTGTTGAACGAAATGCTCGCGGATGCGGCTGCATTTCTGGCATTGCAAAGGCAGATAGAGGCCATCCCCCCGTCTGGGTGGTTCGGGCAAGAACGGCAAGCCCAGGTGTTCCTGGACGAAGCTCAGGCCGATGACCTGCAAGTCCACGCGGTCTTCGCCAAACGCCCGCTCGATTTCAGGATAAAGCTCGATGGCCTTGAGATCGACGGCCTCGCTGATGACAGCGGCAGCTATGGCTTCTTCGTCGGGCAGGTCGATGGCTTCGGGGCGGGTGAGGAGTGTGCGGAAGATAGCAACCACGCGCTCGTGTTCGGCGGGAACTTTCTCGGCCCGCTCGCGCAAAGCGGCAATCGCCCAAGTGCGAATGAATTGGGCGGCGGTGACATCCAGGGCGACGGTTTCGATCTCGTCGGTGGGGTAGGGGCCGAATTTGCCAAAACTGTCGTCGAGCAAGAGGCGCCAGTTGCCGTCGGCGTGTTCCAAAAAGTGCGCCAGTTCGTCCAGGGGGACGATCTGGCGGCGATGAAGCTGGCGCAGGAGGTCGATGGCGACGCGGGAGGCGGGGGTCTGGTCGAATTCGGGGTCGAAGGCCAGCCGGATCAGGTCTCCGGCCAGGACTTTGCCCTGGGCGAGGATTTCGGCCCGGAGAAGGGCGTCGTCGGGGCCGGCAGGTGTGAGCAGGCGGTCGATGGGCGGGGCGTAGACCATCGCCTCGGTCGCTTCCTGGTCGGCGTCGAAGGCGCGCCGGAAAGCGGCGAAAACGTCCTCGCCAACCGGGAGCGGCTGTTTGGCCGCATCCACGTCTTCAGATGCCAGTCCGTCGTAAATCTCTTGATAGTAGGCCAGGGTCTCGTCGCTATTGGCCCGCTGGACGGCGCGTTCCGCCACCTCCAGCGCCAGGCCGCGATGACCCAGCTTGGCCAGGCGATAGGCGGCGCTCTCGAACGTGTCGAGGTTGTCGGGGCTGACTTCCAGACAACGGGCGTACAGGGCCAGATGGGCGTCGTGGTCGCCGGCATCGCCATAGGCGGCGGCCAGTTGGCGCCAGATCAGGATGCGGTTGCCGCCCTGGTTGTATTGTTCGTCGAAGACCAGCCGTGCATAGGCCCATTTCAGGAGGGCCGGCCAGTCTTTAGCGCGGTATGCGATGTCTGTGATCTCGGAGTAGAGGCTGTCATAGTCGACCATCTCGCTGTGGTCGTGCGAGTGGAGGATCAGTTCAATCACGGCGGCGGCGCAGTCGTCGCTGTGCTCGTCCTTGCTGTCGAGGAAGTGATCGACGACATCGAGGAGGTCGTAATCGTCGTAGTGGTCGAGCCGTGTCGAGCGAATTTGCTCGGCGGTGAGAGGGGCGAAGGTGGCGACAAGTTTTTCCATGAAGTGTTCGGAAGAAAGCGGGCGTGGTTCAGCCCCACTGTCGCCAGTCGGCGGCGAGGAGGCCGCGCTGGCGGGGGCCGGCCTGGAGGTGGTCGCAGCCACAGGTGGGCGGGGTGGGCAGGCTGTCGAAGAGGGCGGGCAGGGCGGCGAGGATGAGACGGTCGGCCTCGCGCACCTCGCCTTCGGGGGCGGCTTCGCTGCGGTCGGCGCCCAACCAGGTGACGACGCCGATGGCGGCAAAGCAAAGTTCCAGTTCTTTGGCCAGGTAGGTTTCGGGGACGAGGTTGAGGCCGCGGGCGTGCGCGCCCCAATGCTGGAACATGCGCGCTTCGGCGGCGGTCTCGCGGCGGGGGCCCTCGTCGCCCAGGTAGATGACGGGGCGGGCGTCGGGCAGGTGCCGGCCGAGGGCGGCGCTGATGTCGGCGCAGAAGGCGGGCGTTTGTTGGATGTAGCCGGCGCCGGTGGTCTCGAAGATGGTGGTGGGTTGGCGCCGCGTCCAGTCGATGTAGTCGGTGGGGAGGACGATGTCGCCCCGCTCCAGGCTGTGATCGAGGCCAACGACGCTCTCCCAGGCCAGGATGCGCTGGACGCCGAGTTCTTTGGCGGCCCAGAGGGTGGCGCGTGGGTCGGTGCGGGTGGGGCTGCCGAAATAGGGCAGGATCCAGACGCCTTTGCCAGCAAGTGGTTGGCGCAGGGCGAAGGGGCCGGCGGCGCCATAGGGCGTGGTCACGGCGCGTTCGCTGACGAAGACGCCGAGGTGTTCGAGCGAGCGCGGGGGCAAGGGCTGGGAAAGGAGGAGGAGGCGCATGGGGAGGGGAAGGTGGCAGGTCGCAGGTCGCAAGTGGCAGGTCGCAGGTGGCAGGTCGCTGGTCGCAGGTCGCAGGTGGCAAGTCGCAGGGGGCAGGTCGCAGGGGGCAGGTGCCGGGTTTCTCGTTGACTGTTGATTGTTGATTGTTGGCTGTTGCCTTGTCTACTTGTCTACTTGTCTACTTGTCTACCCCACCACTCGCTGCGGCGAGAAGGACGGGCAGGCAGGTATGGGCGACTTCGGGGCCGAACTGGCGGCGGGGGGGGCGGCCAGAGGCGCGGCCGGTGGCGTAGTTGGTGATGTAGCAGAGGCTGGCGTAGGCCAGGCCGGCTTCCTGGGCCAGGAAGACTTCGGGCGAGAGGGTCATGCCCACCAGGTCGGCGCCGCAACGCTGGTAGAGGGCGATCTCGCTGGCGGTTTCCAGGCGGGGGCCTTCGGTGCAGACATAGACGCCGGCGCTGTGAACGCTGGCCGGGGCCAGGCTCTCGGCAGCGGCCAGCAAGGCGGCGCGGGCGGCGGGGTGAAAGGCGGGGCCGGAGGCCGGGGGCAGGTCGGCTTCGCCAAATGTGGCGATGCGGGTGCGACTGAAGTCGAGGAAGTCGTGGGGGATGACCAGGTCGCCGACTTCGAGGTGATGGGCGATGGCCCCGGTCCCGTTCCAGGAGAAAATGGCCTGCACCCCCAGCATTTTCGCCGCCCAGATGGTGGCGCGATGATTCACGAAGGCGGCGGAGCGTTGCAAGCGGTCGTGGCCGTGCCGGGAACAGAAGGCGACGGGCGGGGAACCGGCGTCGGGCTGGAGGAAGGTGATGGGCGGGGAAGCGCCATACGGCGTGGCGATGACCTCCGCCTGGCCGAGAGGATGGTAGGCCGCGAGATCGAGGCCATACGCCGCGGTGCCGCCGATGATGAGGGTGGGGGGAGGGATCACGGGTGGTGGGGGCGGTAACTGGTGATTGGTTATTGGTTATTGCTCGCTAATCACCAATAACCAATCACCAATAACTAATCTCCTCAATACGGCGGTTCCGCCGGGCCGTCGTAGCCGCAGAGACCGGTGCGGGGGGAGTTGACGATGGGCATCAGCATCCCGTCGTGCTCGTGCTTGCCGGCGTGTTCGCCGCAGAAAACCGGCGACCCGTCCTGGGTTTCGGAGACGCATTCGACGCAAATGGCAGTCGCCGGTTGGCCGCAGATCGAGCAGGGCGGCGGGGTGAAGGTGTTGCGGGCCAAGAGGGCGATGGGGTGCTCGCTGGTGGCCTTGCCCTCGCGCTCTCCCACGACCTTGATCACCAGCTCGGAGGTGGTGCCGAAGTCGTATTCGTAGGCGATGGTCATCCCCGGCCTAAAGACCCGACGCACCGGCGTCGTCATGGACTTGTCGCCATAGTCGTAGACCTCGGAGACATAATACTCCTCGTCGATGGTGAAGGCGCTGAGATGGCCGCAGCATTCCAGCCAGATCGCACGCAGATAGTCATCCAGGTCTTCGAGCGTGGCGCCGCCCTTGATTTCCAGATGGAGCCAGTAATCATCGGCAAAAAGCTCGGCAATCGAGTAGAAGTCGGGCGTGTTGTCCAGGATTTGCAGCTGGTAGAGGGTTCCGTTGCGGCCGGGTTTGGCGTTGGCAGCGGCGATGGCTGCCTGGCGCTGGGGGCAGGTTCGCAGGTGGTTGGAGATGCCGCCCTTGCTGAGTTCGCGCCCGCAATAGGCGCAGACGCCGTGGGATTGTTTGCGTGTGGACATGGTTTACTCCGGGAGAAGGGTGAACAGCTGACGGGTTTTTGGCGAAACGTAATTTCGCACAACCCGTCAGCTGTGATCACCAGATTGCATGTGGGTAATGCTGAAGAATCACTCGGTCTTTGGAGAGCAGATAATGATTGCCCAGCGCCGCGTGCGCCACGATGATGCGGTCGAAGGGGTCGCGCGTCCATGCCAACGTAGCTGCGCGCGTGACGATGGCGTCGAAAGGCTTGCCGCACACCCGCAGCCCGATCCGCTGCGCCAGGTCTGCGGTAATGGCGGCATCGTCGGCAGCCACGCGGCCGATTTCGTACATATAGCACAGTTCCAACCGCACCATCGGCGAAATGAGCAGATCCTGTTCGTTCAGGAGTATCTTGGCGCGGTTGCTGAACTGATCGACCAGCCCGGCATACAGCCATATGACCGCATGGGTGTCAAGGTAGATCAAGGTTGAACTCCCATTCGAGATCGACCAGATCGTTGGGATCCCCCAAAATGACCTCAGGTCGATAGACGAGGTTTTGCAGCTTGTCGACGTTGTCGGCAGGCACGATGCGCAGCTTGCGCCCGCCCTTTTTCACCTCGATGGGTACGCCGGTGGCCAGGACTTCTTCCAGTAGGCCATAGATGTTGCCGCGTAGTTCAGTGGCAGTGATGGTTTTCATGGTGAATCTCCGTTAAGTACGTACGCTGTTAGCTTGGTGTACGTACATTTTATGTCATTGCCAGGGCGTGTGTCAAACAGGAGGATTCTCCCAACCTCCTTGCCGATCTCGAGGAAGATGGGGGCGAAGGTTTCGGAGGCGGTGGTGGGGTCGAAAACGGTCACGGCACAACTCCCTGAATCACGCGCAACGATGCCGCAGCAGGCGCAAACGCAACACGAAATACGCCATACATCCTCACATCCCCTCGCGCGGGATGATCTCACCATAGATGGGGTTGGCAATCTGCATCCCGCGAGCGGTGCGGCGGATCAACCCCAGATCGATGGCATAACGCAGGTCATCCTCACTGACCGCCCCTTCCATGTCGATTCCCTGCAACATGGGCGCGATCACCCGCCGCACCCGCTCTTCTTTGAGTTTATCGATCAGTTGATCCAGATGCGTCTCCCGGCGCAGGATCAGGTTCTCCTTCGCTTCCAGGATCATGCCGGCGGTGATCGGCTGTGAACGGTCGCGACCGGCGCGCATACGTGCGGTGGCCTCGTTGGCCAGGGCATTCACCAGCCACGGTTGTCCCTGGGTCAGCTCCCATGCCAGTTTCAGCGCCTCCGGCTCGAAAACCTGCCCGGTCTCGGCCGTGTGCTGTTGCAGCAGGCGCTCGACATCGGCCTGGCTGAAATCCCCCAATCGCAGCGACGCCGCCTTGATGTTGAAGGCGCTGCCGCCGGTGATGATCTCCTGGCTCTGGCTGGAATGGATGCGATAATCGCGCACATCGCGCACCCCACACAGGATGACGGTGGAGGGAAAATACGCCGGGCGGGTGTCATAGCCAGCGCGCAGTTGTCGCAACACCGTGATCAGCGTGTCGCCCACCAGCGCGTCGATCTCATCGATCAGCAACACCGTCGGCACAGACGCGGCTTCGCACCAGCGACCGAGGAAATCGCTCAACGAGGGCGCACCTTGGCGGATCAGGTCGCGGGCGATGGCGTCGGCGGTCTGATCGCCCAACGTGAGCCGTGCGCGTTTGCTGATCTCTTGCAGCAGCGCCGTCATCGCTTCGTTGATGCGCTCGCGATAGCCCTGCCCCACCTCGAAATTGACATACAGGCAGCGATAGTGGCCTTTGCGATTCAGGTAGTCGCGCAGCGCCAACAAGGCCGAAGTCTTACCCGTCTGCCGAGGTGCGTGCAAGACGAAGTACTTTTCCTGGGCAATCAGCGTCAGGATTTCGTCCAAATCGAACCGTTCCAACGGCGGCAGGCAATAGTGCTTGTCGCATTGAACCGGCCCGGTCGTGTTGAAGTGTCGCATCGTCGTCTCGTACCTTGAAAGCCAGCCGGATACGCTGACTACGGCATGATTGACCTCATGGTGACTCGGTTCAATACGGCGGCCTCGCCGGGCCGGCATAGCCGCACATCCCCATGCGCGGCGAATTGACCACCACCCGCGGACGGCCGTAGTTATCGTGCGGGTGATCCTTGACATGCTCATCGCAAAGCAGGCCCGTGGCATCGCTCTCGCTGATGCACTCGATGCACAACCACTGCGCCGGTTGGCCGCACTCCTGGCAGACGGCCGTCATCGGGTCGTTGCGGGCCATGAGGTAGATCGGGTGCTGGCTGAGCGGATGGCCGGTGCGCACATCCACCACCTTCACCAGCGTCTCGGACGAGGTGCCGAAATCGTAGATGTGGGTAAGCTCCAAGCCAGGACGCAGCGTGCGCCTGGCGATGGCGCCCATCCCCACTTCTTTGCCCCCCCAGCCGCCGCCCACCGAGAACCGGCTGAGATGCCCGCAGCATTCCAGCCAAATGGCGCGCAGATAGCGGTCCAGTTGCTTGAGCGTGGTTTCGCCGTTCATTTCCAGGTGCAGCCAATAGTCGCCGCCCCAGGCATCCTGCACCTGCAGGTGGAACAATTGCTGATTGACGCCCACTTTTTGCTGATCGGCCGCCGCGATGACAGCTTGGCGTTTGTCGCAGACGGCCAGATGTCGGGCAAGACCGCCGCGGGTCATCTCTTTCCCGCAAAAGACGCAATCGCCGCGCGTGCGCATTTTAGCTGCCATGGGAGACCTCCTGTCCCCGCCAATAGTGGTGAATGAGATGGGCCGGGAATACGCCCCGGTCGGTGACGATGCCGGAGATCAGATGCGGCGGGGTGATGTCGAAGGCCGGATACAGCGCCTCCACCCCCTCCACCGCCACCCTCTGCCCGGCCAGATACAGCACCTCGCGGCCATCGCGCCCTTCGATGGGGATGGCCGCACCGGCGGGGGTGGCGGGGTCGGGGCCATCGTAGCCGAGGACGAAAAACGGCAGCCGGTGATAGTGCGCGGCCAGGGCGATCTGAAACGTCCCCACCTTGTTGCTGATGCGCCCGTCCAGGGTGATGCGGTCGGCGGCGCAGATGAACTTGTCGATCAGACCCTGGCTCATCAGGTGGGCGGGCATGCCGTCGGTGATCAGCGTGCAGGGGACGCCCATCTCCACCGCGCTTTGGGCCGTCAGCCGCGCCCCTTGCAGATAGGGCCGCGTCTCGGTGGGATAGAGATGGATCCGCTTGCCCTGCTCTTTGGCGATCCAGAGCATCCAACACAGGGCCGCGCCGGCAAAACAGTGCGTGAGGACGCGGTCGCCATCGGCCAACAGATCGGCGGCGTGCCCCCCGCACAGCCGGCTGACCGTGTTGCCGCGCTCGATCTCAAGATTGACCAGAGTCAGGATGTCGTTTTTAGGGTCGCGACCGGCGGCCAGGGCGGCCAGGGCGGCGGCCAGGGCGGCGGGGATGAGGTGGTGGAGGTCATCGGCGGTGGGGCGGGTGGCCAGTAGCCGGGCGGCGGCGGCGCCATAGCCGGGTTCGCTCGGCTCGGCCAGGGCCAGACCCAACCCGGCGGCATAGGCCAGCGGCGGCCCGCCCTGCACCACCATCTCCTCCACCGCCCGCGCCGTCTCCTCGACCGAGCGACAGGTCACATACTCGGTGGCGAAGGGGTATTTGCGCCGGTCGAGCAAGATGACGGCATCCTGGCTGCGGTCGTAGCGCAGGGTGTTGAAGCGGTCGGACAAGAGAGCGGGGCAGGGGCGCATGGCGCCCCTATCTTATCACAGTTCGGGCGCGGCGTTCTTGTGGGCGCCTTCCCCACGGACACAGTGCATTGGCCTCACGGGGCTGATGGATGTAAACTGCCCGCCATTGCGCCCGCCTCATCCCCCACCATCCCCCAAGCCTGCCGAGGTTTCTGTCATGCCCGCCATTCGCCTGCTTGCAACCCCGACTGCCCAAAATGCCACCTTCGGCTTCCACCTGGCCTTCTCCGCCCCTCGCGACGATGAAGCAGCGGTCTGCTCGCCCGCTACGCTCGACTTCGGCGACGGCAGCCGGGCCGATCTCGGCCTGATCTGCGCACCCACGGCCTTCACCTGGGCGACCGAACACCAGATCGCCCTGGCCGAGCACACCTACAGCGCGCCCGACCATCACACCGCCCGCGTGCAATGGGGCGCGGCCACGGCGACGACCGGCGTCGCCCCTGAAGCCAGGCTCAGCGGCCATCCCCAACCCGACCTGCCGGTGTTTGCAGCCAGTGTGACCGAGCCGCTGGTGGCTGTGGTACAGGTCAAGGTCGCCAACCTGGGCGCCGACCAGCGGCTGCGGCTGGATGGCGGGGCAGGACAGATTTTCGAGCTGGCGGGCGCCGGCGGCCCTGACCAGGAAGCGACCTGGACGCTGGGCTATCCCAAGCCGTCCGTCTACACCCTGACCCTGGCCCTGCTCGACCAGGAAGGCTTCTGGCTGGCCGACCTGGCCCAGACGACGGTCGAGATCGCCGACCCCATCGCCGACCCCGCCACCCTTTCCCAACTGCTGGCCGCGGCCGATGTCCCCACTTTGCCCGAAGTCGCGGCGGCGGCCGTCGATCCGTGGCTGCCCTACCGCTACGCCTATCCGCTCTGGGCCTGGGCACGCACCTACACCACCCCGGGTGGGACGGCCGTCTCGCGCAGCCTGGCCCCTGGCGCCTACCTGGCCATCGACGCCGAGACCTGGGCCGGCGGCGGCTTTTGGTATCGCACCCTGGGCCGCGACTGGATCCCGGCCTCGTCGGTGGGGTTTTTCCGACCCTCCGCCTTGCGCGGAACCGAGCTGGGCGAGGCGCCGCCGCCGCCCCCTCCCCCGCCGCCGCCCGGCCGCCGTGGGATCGTTACGGCCGACCGCCTGAATGTGCGCGCCCGGCCCGGCGCCACGGCCAACAACCCGCCCATCGATTCGCTGCTCCGGAACACCGAGGTCGCCATCTACGAAGAGGCGCGCGCCAGCGATGGCTTGTGGTACCGGATCGGCGTCAACCGGTGGGTGCACAGCAAATGGGTGCAGGTGCTGGCCAGCGCGACTGCCGGCGCCGAGGCGGCGTCCACGGCTGCCACCACCGCTGCCGTCTCGTTGCCGGTGGGATGGGTCTTTGCCAGCTCGCTGGCCGTGCGCGCCCGACCCGGCGCCGCCGCCGACAACCCGCCCATCGACCAATTGACCCGCAACCAGATGGTCAGCGTGCTGGAAACAGGCGCGGTTGGCAGCGAAACCTGGCATCGCATCGGCGCCGACCGCTGGCTGAACGGCCAATGGCTGCGCCTGGCCCGCTCCCGCGCCCGGCCCGCCGCCATCGGCGCCTCGGAACGGTGGGTGGGCGTTAGCCTGAGCACGCAAACGGCCATCGCCTATGAAGGCGACCGACCCGTCTATGCCGCCATGATCGCCTCCGGTCTGCCCGGCACCCCCACCGTCCAGGGCATCTTCCGCACCTGGGCGCGGCTACCCTCCACCAAAATGTCGGGCGGGCGACCGGGCCAGGGCTACTACTATCTGGAGGGCGTGACCTGGACGTGCTATTTCTATCGCGGCTATGCTCTGCACACCGCCTACTGGCACGACGCCTTCGGCGCGCCGCGCAGCCACGGTTGCGTCAACCTCAGCCCCTATGACGCCTGGTGGATCTTCCAGTGGAGCGCGGCCGGCGGAGCGCACAGCCCGGCGGTGTATACGTACTGGTGAGGGGTCTGCGCCGGCCGGCCTGGGTCAGCTTCATGGTCAGAACCAGGCCCGCCGCCCCCTCACCCCACCACGAACTGAAACCGCTGCTCATACCTTCGCAGCAACCGCAGGATGGGGGCGCCGAACAGCAGGATCAGGGCGGCGTTGCCCACCCCGCGCCATACATCCCAGACCAGCGAGGTCGCAGCATAGAAAAGGGCATAGCTGCGCAGGGTGGCGATCAGCCCTTCGCCCGGCTGCCAGTACAAATCCGCCTGGGTGGGCCGCGCGACGAAGGGCCAGAACCAAAGGTTCATCACCGCGCCGTAGGCCAGGCCCAGCAAAAAACCTGCCACGGCCAGCTGCACAATCTCGCGCCGCCTGTTGGCCCTTGCCCCAGGCAACAGACCGGCCGCCGCCCCCACCCAGCCGCTGGCGAACATCTGATACGGCAGCCACGGCCCCACCCCACCGGTGACGAAGGCCGAGGCCAAGAGCGTGATCAGCCCGACCAGAAAGCCGAACTGGGCGCCAAAGGCATAGCCGGCCAGGATGGGGAGGAAGAAGACGGCCGAGAAGCCCGCCGGCCCCGGCACGAAGCGAAGCACCGACCCGACCGCGGCCAGCGCGCCCAACACGGCCAGGTTCTTGGACGAGATCTGCCCCGCCTGCAGGTTGGCGACGATGGCCGCCAATGCCAGCAGGCTGACCAGGCTGAGCACGAGCAGGGCATCGTTCCCGTGCGCCATCGCCACCCCGCCCCCCTGTGGCGTCGCCCGGCCAAAAAACGGCGACAGGAACGCCGCCAACCCCAGCAGGCTGGCCAGGATCAGGATCAGGGCGGGCAGATGGGGCGGACGAGCGCGGGGCGCAGGGCGTGAAACAGAAGTCATCGACGACTTCGGCTCAATCGTACACCGCGCCGGCCATCTGCCCCAGCGCCGTGGGATTGAGGATAGTGATGCGCCGATAGCCCAATTCCACCCAATTCTCGCGCTTGAAATCGCGCAGAATGGCGCTGATCGTCTCGCGATAGGTGCCCAGGGTGTCGGCCAGCGCCTGATGGCTGATGCGAATCTGATCATCGCCGGCCAACCGGCTTTGGCGGACGATCTCCCCGGCCAGGCGTTCGGGCAAGCGCCGATAGGCCACATCTTCCAGCCGATTCTCGACTTGCGCCAGCCGCCGGCCAAAGGTGCGCAGCAGCCCTAGCCCGATGACGGGGTGACGTTCGATGAAGCCAGACGCCTGTTCGCGACTGAAGCGCCACACCGTACACGGCTCGATCGCCTGCACACAGACCTCGGCGGTAGGGCCTAGATCGACGATGGCATCCTCGCCAAAGACGGCGCCGGGCAACAGACGGGCCGTCACCATGCTGCGGCCTTCCTTGCTCGACACCACCAGTTGCACCATCCCGGCCACCAAGATGTAGAGGTGTTGTCTCAGTTCTTCAGGCGTGGCGATGCAATCACCCGGCGCCACCCGCAGGTTCGTCAGCGCCCGACCAAAGGCGGGGTCTTCGGCCGGAAGTTGGGCAAACAAATCGGAGATCTGTTCGTTTGAAATCGTGTTGGTGAGGTCTTTCATAGTCAGACGATAGCTGCTGAACGGAAGGAGGATAGACGGCCGAGTTGCCACACAGGCAATGGGCGTCGAACACCGGCCCATCAATGGAATCTTAATTCCTATGATACTCTGCTTGTCAGTTTTGTCAAGCGCGCTGGACGCAGGACAGAGATTGGGATTTTGGCAGGGCGCGCGGTTCTGCTAAGCTACTTGTTCTGACGCCCAGAAGAAGGCGATTTCTTACCGAGGTGAACCAGCATGGCCAATGCCGCAATGTTCGAAGGACTGGTAGTGGACCCTCAGGGCCGGCGCCTGGAGGTGGGCTGGGTTGGCGCCGATGCCTGCTACATCATCGATGACGCCGGTTTCCGTCGCCATATCGACGCTGCCAGCGTCGACCGGCAGGTGTTGGCTTTTTTGCAGGAACAGGTGGAAGCGCAGAAAGATGTGGCCGTGCGCGGCATCCTGCAGATGATGGGCAAGGACGACGTCTTCAGCAAGACGGCCGTGGAGTACTCGATCAGACACCTGGATGAAAACCTGGGCCAGCCTCTGCCACCGCAAGCGCGCGATGTCCTGGGGATGATGGGCTTTCGCATCGAGATCGACGAGCACGGAGACCTGCTGACCATCAGAATGCCGGAGATGGGCGCCGAGGACGAGTGAGCGTGCAGACCAGGCGGCACTGTCGGCGCGCCTGAAGCCGCAAGGCGGGCGAACGATTGATCGCTGCACGGCCCCAGTATACAATGTCATCGTCCACACAAAAAATACCGCTTCCAACACCTGCGCCGCCCTGCTGACGAGACTCGACCCATGCCCCACCATCCCTTCGCCTCCCTCCCTCCACGCGCCCTGCTGCGGCTGTTCTGGCTCGTCTTCGCCGGCACCGTCGCGGCCATGATCGTCATGCAGATGATCGGCCGCCCCTTGCAGACTTCAGCCGCCCCCATGGGCATCATCTCCTTCGAATTCGCCCGCACCCCGGCCAACGCCCAGGCGATGGTGGACAGTTGGGACGCACTCGCCCGCACCCGCGCCGGCTTCAGCCTGGGCTTCGACTATCTGTTCATGCCCCTCTACAGCACTGCCATCGGCCTGGCCTGTCTGTGGGCTGGGCGGGTGCTGCACCGTCGCGGCTGGCGGCTGGCCGGGCTGGGCGGCTGGCTGGCCTGGGGCCTGTGGCTGGCGGCCCTGTGCGATGCGGTCGAAAACCTGGCCCTCTGGCGGCTGCTGATCGCCCCGGCCGTCCCGCCCTGGCCCACCCTGGCCTGGTGGATGGCGACGGTCAAGTTCGCCCTCATCGCCCTCGGCTTCCTCTACTATCTGTTTGCCCTCCTCGCGCGGTTGGGGGGAGGGAAGACAGGTAGACAAATAGACAGGTCGCAAGTCGCAAGTCGCAGGTCGCAAGTCGCAAGTCGCAGGTCGCAAGTCGCAAGTCGCAGAGCCTGTCCCTTCGCTCGGCTCAGGGCAGGCTCTGAGTGAAACGAAGGATCGCAAGTCGCAGGTGGCAGGTGGCAGGAATAACCAATAACCAATAACTGACGCCAAATCCGCAATCCGCATTTCGCAATCCGCACTTCCCCCTTTCCCATGCTCCAAGACTTCGCCCGCACCCTGCGCGCCAACATCGCCCGCGCCGTCATCGGCAAAGAGAATGTGGCCGATCTGGCCCTCATTGCCCTCCTCTGCGAAGGCCACATCCTGTTCGAGGACGTGCCCGGCATCGGCAAAACCACGCTGGCCAAAGCCCTGGCCCGCTCGTTGGCCTGCTCCTTCGCCCGCATCCAATTCACGCCCGACCTCCTGCCCTCGGATGTCACCGGCATCGCCTGGTACAATCAAAAGGCCCAGGAATTCGAATTCCGGCCCGGCCCCATCCTGGCCCAGGTCGTCCTCGCCGACGAGATCAACCGCGCCACCCCGCGCACCCAGTCGGCCTTGCTGGAAGCCATGCAAGAGCGCCAGATCACCGTCGACCGCGAGACCTACCCCCTCCCTCGGCCCTTCCTCGTCCTTGCCACCCAGAACCCGATCGAGTTGGAGGGCACCTTCCCCCTGCCCGAAGCCCAACTCGACCGCTTTCTGATCAAAGCCTCGCTCGGCTACCCCAGCGAAGCCGAAGAAAACACCATGCTACGCGAGTACGAACGCAGCGACCCCCTGACCGACCTGGAGGCCGTTGTCAGCGCCGCTGAGGTCGTGGCGGCACAGCAGGCGGTGCGCGAAGTGCAGGTGGACGACGCCGTGCGCGATTATCTGGTGCGGGTGGTGCGCGCCACCCGCCAGCACCCAGCCGTCGATCTGGGCGCCAGCCCGCGGGGGACGCTGGCCCTCTTTCGCTCCTGCCAGGCTCGCGCCGCCCTCTCTGGCCGCAGCTATGTCCTGCCCGACGACGTGAAAGCCATGGCGCCCCATGTCCTCACCCATCGCCTGCACATCAGCCCGCAAACGCGGCTGCGCGGTCGCACCGCGCCCGAGGTGGTGGCCGAGGTGGTGGGCGAAGTGCCCACACCGGTGTTCAGTTGACCATGAGCAGCGGCCAGAGCGAACCGCCCCCGGCCAACCCCGGTCTGCGCCAGGTGTTCGGGCAGCGGCGGATCGACGTCGCTATCGAAGAACAATTCAGCGCCGCCTGGTTTGCCATTGCCCTGCTGCTCACCGTGGCCGGGCTGGCCCTGCGCCTCGATGCCCTGTTGACCATCGCCGCCGCCCTGCTGACCATTGCCGGCGTCAGTTGGTTGTGGAACCGGCTGGCCTTCTTTGGTCTGGACTACCGGCGGCGCTTCTCGTTGCGCCGGGCCTTCGTCGGCGAAACGGTCGAGCTGGAACTCTCGGTCGCCAACCGCAAACTCCTGCCCCTCACCTGGCTGAGGGTGGCCGACATCTTCCCCACCGACCTGCCGCTGGCGGGAGCGACCATCGTCCGGCGGCACGACACCAACCTGGGCGAGATGAGCAGCTTTTGGACGCTGAAATGGCGCCAGCGGGCCAAACGCACCTTCTCCATCCAGGCCGTGCAGCGCGGCCTCTACCGTTTTGGCCCCTCCCGATTGGAAACCGGCGACCTCTTCGGGCTTTTCCACTCCGTGCACAAGCTGGATGACGAACAGACCCTGATCGTCTACCCCCAGGTCTTGCCCCTGACCCGCTTCGGCCTGCCGGCCAAAGAAGCCTTTGGCAATCTCCATTCCCCCCGGCTGACTTTCCCCGACCCCCTGCGCACCATCGGCGTGCGCGACTACCATCCCGAAGACGACTTCCGCCTGCTGCACTGGAAAGCCAGCGCCCGGCGGCAAGAACTTCAGACCAGGGTGCTGGAACCGGCCACCGCGCACAACCTGCTGGTGGCGCTCAACGTGGCCACCCTCGCCCAACACTGGCAGGGCATCCTGCCCGATGTCCTGGAGCAGACCATCAGCATCGCCGCCTCGGTCTGCTACTACGGCCTGGAGCAACGTTGGCCCACCGGCCTCATCGCCAACGGCGCCCTGCCTCGCTCCGACCAACCCCTCCGCCTGCTGCCCGGCCGCTCCCCCGGCCAGATCACCGCCATCCTGGAGATGCTGGCCGTGATCACCCCCTTCGTCACCGCCCCCATCGAAGACATGATCGCCGCCGAAAGCGCCCGCCTGCCCTGGGGCAGCACCCTGGTCGTGATCAGCGCCCTGGTCTCGCCCGCCCTGGCTGCCACCCTCTTCGACCTCAAACGCCGGGGACGGCGGCTGGTCCTGATCAGCCTCGACCCCGCCCCCTTGCCAGCCGACCTGCACGACCTCCTCGTCTACCGCCTCGGGCGCGGCCGAGCAGAGACCATCGACCTCGGCCTGCCGGCGGTCGGGGCGAGCGAACTGCTCAGCCCCGCCCAGCGCCAACAACAGGCCATTCACGCCGCCGCCGTCCTCCTGGCCGGCTCATCCTCGTCATGACCCCGTCCTCCCTGCTCGCTTTCAGCCGCTCCCTCCCCTGGCAGCGTCTCGGCATCTTGCTGGCGCTGGTGGGGATGGAGGTCTCGTGGCTGACGCCGCTGGTGTTGGGCTTCCAGCGCCAGCGTTGGGGCGTCCCGCCGGGCTGGTATCTGCTGGGGATGGCGGCCTTGATGCTGCTGATGATCGTCATCGCCGCTTTCCTCTCCTCGCGCCAACTTCAATCGCCCCGCTACGAGCTGACCATCCTGGCCAGCCTCGTCCTCCTCGGCCTGGTCGTACTGCGGCTGTATGTCTTCTGGGGCGAACCGGCGCTGAGCCTGCGCTGGCTGGCCGACGCCTTCATCACCAACAACCCGCGGCGCCTCGACTCCCTCCTCGTCCTGGCCACGCTCGGCTACCTGTGGTGGCGCAGCATCACCTTCTTGCAGCGCGAAGTCGGTTTCTTCACCATCGGTTACGATTTTCGCAAAGGCGTCTTGGGGCTGGCGGTCGGCGTCGCCGTCTACAACACCCTGGCCGGGCGCTCCGCCGCCGCCTTCGTCTACAGCTTCTTCTTCTTCGGCCTGATCGCCATTGCCGCCGGCCGAGCCGAGGACAAAGCCCAGGTCAGCAGCCGCGGCCAGGCCTGGGGGCCAGGCTGGATGGGCCTCGTGGCCGCGGCCAGCCTGGCCATGACCCTTCTCATCGCCCTCTTGCATCAGGCCTGGAGCCTGGCCGGTTTCACTCGCGCCGGCCGGGTCGCCGGCCCGGCCCTCCTCGCCCTCGCCCGCCTCCTGACCCCGGTCATCCTCTTCCTCCTCGGCCTGCTCGAACCACTGCTAGAGGCGCTGGTGGCCTTCCTGCAGCGGCTGCTCGGCCCCTTGTTCGCCGCCGCCGGCCAGATGCTGCCGACGGACCTAGCCGAAGGGCAGGCCATCGTCGTAGCCGAAGGCGAGGCGGCCACACGCTCGTTCGCCTGGCTGGAGCCGCTGTTTCTGGTCGGGCTGCCCTGCCTGCTGCTGGCCGGATTCCTGGTCCTGCTCGTCCTCCTGCTCCAACGCCGCCGCGCTCGCCGCCTGGCCGAAGTCGAAAACGAGGGCCGGGAAAGCGTCGCTGGCGCCGAAGCCGATGGCCTGGCCGGGTGGATGCAAGCCCGCTGGCGACGCCTGCAAGAACTGGCCGGGCTGCTGGCCCGCTACGGCCCCGGCCGGCGCTTCTACGCCGCCCTCTCGGTGCGCCACATCTACGCCAACTTGCAGCGCCTGGCCGCCGCGCGCGGCTTCCCCCGCGACGAAGCCCAAACCCCCAACGACTACCTGCCCACGCTTCTGGCCGCCTTCCCCGGCCAAACCGGGGCCATCGCCCACATCACCGCCGCCTACAACGCCTTCGAGTACGGCCATGTCGCGGCCGGCGATGACGAAGTGGCCCAACTCCACGCCGCCTGGGAGTCCATCCGGCGGGCCGGGAGAGGATAGCGCCCGATGTCCGACCTTCACGACCGCCTCGAACGCCTGCGCCAGGCCGGCCGCCTGAACCGCCACCCGTCGCCGCCGCCAGCGCCGCCGCCAATGGCGCCGCCAGCGCCGCCCTCCCTCTCGCCTCGGCCCTTGTCCCCTGCCGCGCGCCCTCTGCCGCTCTCGGCCCTGACCGATCTGCCGGGAACCGAGGTGGTGCAGGGTTCGGGCGGCAATTTTTTGCTGCGGACGGTGCGGCACGAGCTGGGGCACAGCCAGGGGCGGGTGCGGGTGGGCGACCTGCTCGATCTACCGGGCGAGTACGGCGCCATCGCCGCCAACGACCCCGAGATGACCGGGCTGGACTTTCGCCGCATGGTCTTCATCGACACCGAAACCTCCGGGCTGGCGGGCGGGACCGGCACCATCGTCTTCCTCACCGGCGTCGGCCGCTTCGAGGAGGATGGCTATGTCGTGCGGCAGTATTTCGCCCGCACCCCCGCCGAAGAACCGGCCTATCTGCCCCACCTGGCCGCGCTGCTGAAGGAGGCAACTGGCCTGGTCAGCTTCAACGGCAAAGCCTTCGACCTGCCCCTGCTGCGCACCCGCTACCTGATGGCCGGCCTGCGTCCCCCCAACCTGACCCTGCCCCACCTGGATCTGCTGCACCCCGCCCGCCGGCTGTGGCGCCTGCGACTGGGCGCCTGCAACTTCGGCCGGCTGGAGGCCGAAGTGTTGGGTCACGAGCGGGGTGGCCAGGATGTGCCCTCGTGGCTGATCCCCGACCTCTGGTTCCGTTTTGCCGCCGGCGAAAACAACGTCGACGACATGGCCCAGGTCCTCTACCACAACCTGCACGACATCCTCAGCATGGCGCCGCTGGCGCATGTGCTCTGCGCCACCTTCGGCGGGGCGATCGACCCCCACCCCGGCGACTTGCTGGCCCTGGCCCACAGCCACGCCGCCCGCGGTCGCCACACCCAGGCCGAGGCGGCCTATCGCCGCGCCCTGGCCGATCCACTCCGCCCCGAACAGCGCCCGGTCGCCCTGGCCGGGCTGGCGGCCAGCCTCAAGCACCAGGAGCGACAGGACGAGGCGGCCGTCTGGTGGCAGGCGCTGGCCGAGTTGGAGCCGCCGGAGGTCGAGCCGTACATCGAACTGGCGAAATATTACGAGTGGGAGAGCAAGGACCTGGCCGCCGCCCTGGCCTGGACGCTGAAAGCCGGCGCGGCGGTGCAACAATGGCGGCCCGGCTATCAGCGCGCACAGGCCCTGGCCGAGATCGAGCATCGGCGCGAGCGGCTGGCGCGGAAATTGGGGGAAGAGGGGTAGGGGGGACGGAGAGAGGGAGGGACGGAGGGACGGAGGGACGGAGAGAGGGAGGGACGGAGGGACGGAGAGAGGGAGGGACGGAGGGACGGAGGGACGGAGGGACGGAGGGACGGAGAGACGGAGAGACGGAGGGAGGGAAAGGGGGCTTCGCAATCCGCAATCCGCAATTCGGAATTCGCAATCCGCACTCCGCACTTCCTCATGGAACCTCGGCGGGGGATGGGGCGTCATCTGGGGTGCAGGGCGAGACCTGCACCGGTCAGGTCTCTCCCGTCTGCGCACCCAAACCCATCAACCCCGCGCCGCAAGGCGCTTTCTGAATCAGGAGATCACCCCATGAAACGCTTCACCCCCCTGCTTGCCTTCGCCGCCCTCAGCCTGGTCGCCGTCCTCGCGGCCGGCTGCGCCGTCCCGGCGGCGGCAGGCGGCGGCCCCTCCACCACCAACACCGCCGCCCTCCTCGCCGCCCAACAGGCGAACGCCGAAGCCCTGCCCCGCACGATCTCGGTTAACGGCAGCGGCGTCGCCAGCGCCGCGCCCGATGTGGCCTACGTCGCCCTCGGCGTCGAGACCGTGAACGCCGACCCGGCCCAGGCTGTGGCCGGCAACAACTCCAACATGACCGCGGTCATCGCCGCGCTCCAGGCCCTGGACATCGCCGCCGCCGACATCCAGACCGTCAACTACACGATGTGGATCGAACAGGTGGTGGATCGCGAGGGCGTCCCCACCGGCGAGACAAAATACCATGTCAGCAACCAGGTGCGGGTCAAAGTCAGCGACTTCGACAAGACCGGCGAGGTGTTGCAGGCGGCCCTGGCCGCGGGCGCCAACACGGTGGCCGGCGTCGAGTTCGCCATCTCGGACCCGATCAGCCTGCAACAACAGGCGCGCGACAAAGCCATGGCCGACGCACAGGCCAAGGCCGGCCAACTGGCGACTGGTTTCAGCGTCAAACTGGGCGCCGTGCGCAATGTCAACGAGTTCAGCGGCGTCATCCAGCCGGCGGCCATGTCCGCGGGCATCGGCGGCGGCGGGGCGACGCCGATTTCGGGCGGCAGCTTCAGCATCACCGTCGAGGTTCAGGTCGTCTACGACATCGCCGACTGAGAACAGCACAGCGGACGGGCCAGCAACGGCGGGCGGGAACCTCCCCCCGCCGTTTTTGTTGGCCAGCAACCGGCCATCACCCCGGCCCACGTTCACCCTCCCACTCCAGCTTTGACACACTCCCCCCGCCCCATTACGATCCCACCATCCACCCCATCCCCACTCGGAGCGCTGCCCATGTCTCTTGCCCCCACCCCCACCATCGTCGTCATGGAAGGCGACCAGACCGGCCAGGAATTGCTGCTCGAAGCCCTGCGCGTACTCGATCCGGCCGTCACCGGCGTCCCGCTCGACTTTCTGCGCTTCGACCTCAGCCTGGCCAACCGCCGCCTCACCCAAAACCAGGTCGTATTCGAGGCCGCCGCCGCCATGCGCGACGCCGGTTACGGCCTCAAGGCGGCGACGATCACCCCGGAGACGGCGGGCGATGTCGGCAGCCCCAACGCCATCCTGCGCAAAGAAGTCGATGGCAACGTCATCGTCCGCACCGGCCGGCGCATCCCCAACATCCGCCCCACGGCCGGCGTCCACGCCCCCATCACCGTCGTGCGCATGGCTGTGGACGACGCCTACGGGGCCGAAGAATGGCGACAACAGAGCGATGGCGACGAATGGGCCTACCGCACCGAGAAAATCAGCCGCAAAACCTGCCGGGCCGTGGCCGAATACAGCTTCTATCACGCCCGTCGCACCGGGGCCAAAGTCTTCGGCGGCCCCAAATACACCGTCTCGCCCATCTACGAAGGCATGTTGAAGGAAGAGATGGACGCCGCCGCCCGGCGCTACCCCGGCGTCCGCTATGAACCCCAACTGATCGACGCCACCTACGCCCTGCTGATCACCAACGCCGGCGAAGCGATGGTCATCCCCGCCCTCAACCGCGACGGCGACTGCCTGAGCGACCTGGTGTTGCAGATGTTCGGCTCCATCGCCGGCTCCGATTCGCTCCTGCTGGCTTTCGACGCCGATTTCAGCGTCAAGGTGGTCATGGCCGAGGCCCCGCACGGCACCGCCCCCTCGCTCCAGGGCAAAGACCTGGCCAACCCCATGGCCATGATCCTGGCCGGGGCCACCCTGCTCAACTACATCAACACCCCCGCCAGCCAGCGGGCCGCACGGGCCATTGTCGAGAGCACGATGGAAGCCGTCTACGAAGACGTGCGCACCTTCGATTTGGGCGGCCACGCCAGCACCACCGAATTCACCGACGAAGTCATCCGCCGCGTACGCACCAAACTGGAAGTGTGGGCGGTGATCGGCTAACGGACCCGTCGGGTGTGGCGAACACCCGCTGGGTCTCTCAGCAAGAGGCCAACAATGTACCTGCTAGAACGCATCAACGACATGGTGCGCGAACAAGGCCGGGCCGTGGGGACGAGCATCGTCAACGTCGATACCCTGCTCAACCATCGCATCGACTACACCTTCAGCGCCTATGCCGGCACGACGCTGGCCCGCGTCGTCCAGAACCAGAAGATCGACGTGATCTTCACCGCCGAGGCGTCGGGGATCAGCGTGGCGGTGTTCACGGCCATGACGGTGAACAACGAACAATGGCCGCACGCCGCCAGCGTCGTCTTTGCCAAGAAAAGCCGGCCCATCACCCTGCCCGACGGCGGTTTCTACGAGATCGATTCCTTCAGCCGCACCAAAAACCGGCCGATCAAACTCTACCTGGGCAGTCATGTCATCCCCGCCGGCGCCCGCGTCTTCATCGTCGATGATTTCCTGGCCCAGGGCGATACGCTGGCGGCGCTGGCCGAGCTGGTGCTGCGGGCCAACGCCCACATCGTCGCCTTCGGCGTCGTGGTCGAGAAGACCTTCGAGCCGGGCCGCGCCGCCCTGGCCCACTACCAGGCCCCGGTCTACTCCCTGGTCAAGATCACCGGGCTGAGCGATGGCCGCCTGCACCTGGCCCCGCCCAGCCTCTCCTGACCAAAGCCGTTTCCAAAGGGTGTTCGTATTGCTCTGCCGCTCCTCGGCGTCGTATACTTGGAACTTCTACCATGTACGACGCCCTTGCACCCTACTACCGCAAATACTCGGCGGGCAAAGCCAGCTATCTCGACGCCATCGATGACCTGATCATCGCCCGCATCCCGCCCGGCGCCCGCTCGCTGCTCGACATCGGCGCCGGCGACGGCGTCCGCGCTGCTAAGATCGCACACGCCCGCGACATCCCCACCCTGGTGCTGGTCGAACCCAGCCAGCCCATGCGCCAGCTCTGCCAGCTGCAAAACCCGACCGAGATCTGGCCGCTGGAGGCCCAGCACCTGCCCGATGATGGCCCCCGCTTCGATGTCATCACCTGCCTCTGGAACGTGCTCGGCCACATCCCCAGCTTCGACGAGCGCCAGCTGGCCCTGCAGAAGATGGCCGGGCTGCTGAACCCGGCCGGTGTGCTGTTCTTCGATGTCAACAACCGCCACAACGCCGCCTCCTATGGTTGGCGCCGGGTGACGAAAAACTACATCAGCGACCTGCTCTCGCCGGACCCCAGCCACGGCGATGTCAGCTTCCAGTGGTCGATCAACGGCACGACCATCGCCGCCATGGGCCACCTGTTCACGCCGGACGAGGTGGCAAAGCTGTTGGCCGGGGCCGGGTTGCGCATCCGGCGGCGGGCGGTGGTCGATTATCGCCACGGGCGCGAGGGGCGCTTCGTTTTCCAGGGCCAGTTGCTCTACGAAACCGGTCTTGGCTGACCGTCACAACGCCCACAGCCGCTGCCTCAGACTGGCGCGCAGCCGGCCCCACCGCCAGCCCGCCTGCCACAGCCACCGGGCCAGGTCGGCCTGGCTGCGGATGAATGGCAGGCGCCGGAGCAGGCGCCCCCAGCCCTCCAACCCCGCCCGCCGCGAAAGCTCCGGCATCCCCAGCGGGCGATACTTTTTGTAGAGCGCGACATTGCCCTCGCCCCAGGTGCGGCCCTGTCTGAAGATGCCCTTCAAGGTCGTGCGGTGGCGGACATAGACCACCGCCTGGGGGACGAAGTGGAGGTCGTGGCCGGCCAGTTGCAGCCGCCAACAGAGATCGGTGTCGATCAGATAGAGGTCGGGGTCGAAGCCGCCTAGCTCGATGAACACCTGCCGCCGGATGCCCATGGTGCTGCCGCCGGCGTGGGGCAGGAAGGGCGGGTAGTGATAGGGCTGCAAGCCCGAAACCTGGGTGTTGCTATGCGCCGCCCGCACCCAGCCCTGGTTCAGCCGCTCCATATCGCAGCGGGCGGCCACGGCGGCGTGCTCGGCCAGGGCCGCGGCCATCGCCCGGAGATAGCCCTCGCCCACCACGTCGTCGGCGTCACAGAAGATCAGGGCGTCGCCGGTGGCGGCGGCGGTGGCAGTCAGATAGGCAAAGGTGGCCCCGCGCTGGGCCGAGGCATCCACCAGGCGCAGGGGCAGGCGATCCTGGTAGCGCTGGGCGACGGCGACGGTGTCATCGGTCGAGCCATTGTTGGCGACGATGACCTCCCACTCGCCCGGCCAGTCCTGCCCGGCCAGAGCCTCGAGCTGAGCGCCCAGGGTGTCGGCGGCGTTGTAACAGGGGATGATGATGCTGAGTTTCACTGCCTATGCCACCGGCTGAAGTTGGGCCATGAACGCCGGGTCGGCGGGTTTCTGCCAGATGCGCAACTGGGCGCGACCGTAGCGCAGCAAGTCGGGCAGGGTGACGAAGCGAAAGCGGCCGGAGAGGGAGGCCAGCAGCTCGTCCACCGCGGCCAGCATCGGCCCACGGTCGGCCCAGCCCTGGTCGAGCGTCATCCAGGCGGCGTCGTGCAGGAGGATGATGCTGCCGGGCCGCAACTGATCGCGGATATTCTGGCTCAGCCAGGCGGGGTCGTGATCCAGCCAGTCGTAGCCGGTGATGTTCCAGGCGGCCACGGTGTAGCCCAGCAGCCGCAGATCGAGATGGCAGCGGCGGTCGAGATGGCCGTAGGGCGGGCGGAAGAGCCTGCTGCCGTAGGGCGCCAACGCCGCCTGGGTCTGCCGCACCTGCCGCCATCGCTGTCGCCGACCGAGCGCGGGAAACGAGGGGTGATCCCAGCTGTGGTTGCCGATGGCGCAGCCGGCTTCGGCCACCCGCCGCACCACCTGCGGATGGCGGGCGGCAGCCTGCCCGACCATGAAAAACGTCGCCCGCGCCCCGCGCTTGGCCAGGATGTCGAGCAGCCGGGGCGTGAACTCAGGATGGGGGCCATCGTCGAAGGTCAAGGCCGCCACAGGCTCGGTGGTGGCGACCGAGATCACGGCTCCCTCCAGCCGGTGCCAGAAGGCGTAGTAGAGGCGGGTGTGGGGGCGCTGCTGGGGCATGGCTGAAAGACGGGCGGGGGGGCACGGGCGGGGAGAGACCGGGCGGGGAGACCCTGGGCGGGGAGACCCTGGGCGGGGAGACCCTGGGCGGGGAGACCCTGGGCGGGGAGACCCCGCCCCTACGGTGGGGGGGGCCACAGGCGGGGGATCGTGGGCGGGGAGACCCTGGGCGGGGAGACCCTGGGCGGGGAGACCCCGCCCCTACGGGTGGGGGATGGAGGCGGTGAGTGTGGCCACGGTGTCGGCATCATAGGGCTGGAAGTCGGTGTTCCAGGCCAGCATGGGGCGGACGGCGGCATCCATGCGCCCGACCCAATCCCCGCGCGCCGAATCGCCCTCTACCGGGTCCACCACCTGGAAGGTGACGACGTTGCGCTCCCAGAACTGTGAGATCACCGGTTCGAGGGTGACGAGGGCGGCTTCGACATACATCATGCCCTCGCCCATGAAGTTGCCGGGGAGGTGGACGAGGCTGCGATAGCGACCGGGCGGGCGGGGCCGGCGCCGCCATTCGGGGTCACTATCGATCGATTCGAAGGCCAGCACGCCTTCTTCGTGATAGAAATGGTAGTGGGGGAGGAGGGCGTAGCCGGGCCGGAGCACGTCGAATTCCATCTCGATGCTCACCGGCTGGCGGATGTCCACGGTCTCGGCCACGCGGCCATCTTGCCCGCGCACGCGCACGGCCCGCAGCCGGACGATGTCACCGCCGGGGGCCTGGGCCAGGTTGGGCCACTCGCGAGCGGCGGCCGTGTCCATGCCCGAATTCAGGTAGGCGTTGACGACTTCCGGCGAGGGGGCGTCCATCAGCAGGCCGCCGTCGATCAGGATCGAGCGCGGGCACAACCGGGTGACGGCGGGCATGTTGTGCGAGACGAAGAGGACGGTGCGCCCCAGGTGTCCGACATCCTCCATCTTGTTCAGGCATTTGCGCTGGAAACGGGCGTCGCCAACGGCCAGTACCTCGTCCACCAGCAAGATCTCCGGCTCCAGGTGGGCGGCGACGGCGAAGGCCAGGCGCACGGTCATGCCGGTGGAATAGCGTTTGACAGGCGTATCGAGGAAGCGTTCGACCTCGGCAAAGGCCACGATCTCGTCGAATTTGCGCTCGATCTCGGCCTTTTGCATACCCAAGATGGCCCCGTTCATAAACACGTTCTCGCGGCCGGTCAGTTCAGGGTGGAAGCCAGTGCCTACCTCCAGCAGGCTGCCCACCCGCCCCCGCACGCCCACCCGCCCGCGCGTGGGTTTGGTGATGCGCGAGAGGATTTTGAGCAAGGTGGTCTTGCCGGCGCCGTTGCGCCCGACCACGCCCAATACCTCGCCCTCCTTGACCTCGAACGAGAGATCGTGGAGCGCCCAAAGGATTTTCGGTTCGTCGCCGGGGCGAGGGCCGGGGCGGGGGCGGGGGGCGGCGATCCGGTACATTTTGCCCAGATCTTCGACGCGGATCACGGTTCGGGTCATGGTTTCTGTCTATCCTACAGACCCTAAAGGTTTTGGAAACCTTTAGGGTCTAGATCACAATTAGGGTCTAGATCACATCGGCAAAGGTCAGTTCCATCTTCTTGAAATAGAGCAGACCGCCCACCAGCAGCGCCGCCACCGCCGCGGCGCTGATCGCCACCGCCGTCCAGTTGGGGGTGATGTTCCCCAGCAAGGCCCAACGAAAGCCCTCGATCACGCCAACCATGGGGTTGAGGCTGTAGACGAGCTGCCACTGTTCGCGCACGGCGCTGGCCGGATAGGCCACCGGCGAAACGAAGAGGCCGAATTGCACCAGGAAAGGCACGGCGTGGCGCACGTCGCGATAGCGGACGTTGATGGCCGAGAGCCAGAGGCTGATCGCCAGCGAGGAGGCGAAGGCCAGGCCGAGGAAGATGGGGAGGGTGGTCATCCGCCAGGTGGGGGTGATGCGATACCAGGCCATCATGACCAGGAGGATGACGAAGGCGATGGCGAAATCGACGATGGGGGCGATGGCGGTGGCAATGGGCAGGATCAAGCGGGGGAAGTAGACCTTGGTGATCAGTTGGGCGTTTTCCACCAGGCTGGAACTGCTGCGGCTGACCCCTTGGGCGAAGAAGTTCCAGGGCAGCAGGGCGGCGTAGGAGAAGATGGGGTAGGGCGCGCCGTCGGACGCGACTTTGGCCAGCCCGCCGAAGATGAGCGTGAACACCACCATGGTCAGGAGCGGCTGCAAGATCGCCCAGCCCGCACCCAGGGCCGTCTGTTTGTAGCGGATCTTGATGTCACGCAAGAACAGGAAGTAGAGCAACTCGCGAAAATGCCAGAGGTCGCCCAGGTCGAGGTCGAAGAAGCCGCGGTCGGGGCTGTAGTAGTGGAAGTCATCCGCTTCCGGCTCGTCTCTGACCGGCATAGGGCCGTCCGGCGCCATGCCGGCGCCTGGCGACAGGCTCATAGCAGCCCCCGCCGGGTCGAATGTCGCCCAAAAAGTAAATCGATCATGCCCAAAATCGTGCTCGCACTCATGGAGTGCCGGGATCGTGCCACAAGAGGGCGGGCGGCGCAAACTTCAGGTGGCGAGCAGCGCCTTGAGGTCGTCTTCCGAAAGCAGGGGCACGCCCAGCTTGCGCGCCTTGTCCAGCTTCGACCCGGCTTTTTCCCCCACCAGCAGGTAGTCGGTCTTGCCGGAAACCGAGCCGGTGACAACCCCGCCGTGCTGCTCGATGACGGCCGTGGCCTGTTCGCGGCTCCAGGTGGGCAGGGCGCCGGTGATGACGAAGGTCTTGCCTGCCAGCGGCTGCGCCGTTGCCGCCGGACGCACCTCGTCGAGCGCCAACCGCAAGCCGGCCGCACGCAGGCGCTCCACCAGCCGGGCGTTGCTGGCATTGGCAAACCAGGTCGCCACCGACCCGGCGATGCGCGGGCCGATGCCCTCGACCTGCGAGAGTTCGTCGGGGCCGGCCGCAGCCAGGGCGTCGAACGAGCGGAAGGTGTTCAGCAGCAATTCGGCCACGGCGCCGCCCACGAAATGGACGCCCAGCCCGGTGAGGACGCGGGTGGCGGGCTGCGCTTTCGAGGCTTCGATGGCCGCCAGCAGGTTCTCGACCTTCTTCTCGCCAAAGCCCTCCAACGCCAGCAATTCCGCCCGCCGCGCCGGCAGGTCGTAGATGTCGGCCACTTCGTGCAGGAAACCCAGGTTGACGAACAACTCGGCCTGTTTGGAGCCAAATCCCTCGATGTCCATGGCCGGACGCGAGACGAAGAACTCGACCCGGCGCACCAGCTGGGCCGGGCAGGCGCCGTTCTCGCAGTAATAGGCCACTTCGCCGGGGTACCGAGTGACCGCCACGCCGCAGACCGGGCAGCGTTCCGGCATCTGCCAGACCTGCTCCTCGCCCGTGCGCAGTTCGGGCAGCGGGCGCAGCACCTGGGGGATGACCTCGCCCGCCCGCTTGAGCACAATGGCGTCGCCGATGCGGATGTCGCGTTCGGCCACGTAGTCGGCGTTGTGCAGGGTGGCCGAGCTGACGGTGACGCCGCCGATGTAGACCGGCTCCAGCACGGCGCGCGGGGTGAGGACGCCGGTGCGTCCCACTTCCACGACGATGTCGAGCAGTTTCGTCACCGCCTCGGCGCTGGGGTACTTGTAGGCCACGGCCCAGCGCGGGTCTTTGCCCACAAAGCCCAGGCGCTCCTGCAAGGCGAAGTCGTCGATCTTGATCACCAGCCCATCGGCCTCGTAGGGCAGCGCCTCGCGGCCCTCCACCCAATTCAGGCAGTATTCCTCCAACGCTTCGAACGAGGTGAAAAGCCGGTTCTGCTGGCGTTCGACCGGAAAGCCCAGCTGATCGAGATAGGCCAGCGCCTGCCACTGCCGGTTCAGTTCCGGCCCGCCCTCGCTCAGCACCACCTGGTAGGCCCAGAGGTCGAGCGGGCGGCTGGCGGTGATGGTCGGGTCGAGGTTGCGCAGGGCGCCGGCGGCGGTGTTGCGGGGGTTGACGTACTTCTTGCCGGCGGCTGCTTCCTGCTCGGCCTGAAAGCGGGCGAAGTTGGCCTTGGCCATGTAGGCTTCGCCGCGCACCACCAGGCGTCGCGGCGGGGGCGGGCCGTCATCCTGCACGGGGATGCGCAGGGGCAGGGTGCGCAAAGTGCGCAGGTTGGCGGTGATGTCTTCACCGACGGAGCCATCCCCGCGCGTCGCTCCCAGGGTGAAGATGCCATCCTCGTAGTGGAGGACGACGGTGAGGCCGTCGATTTTCGGCTCCACCACATAGCTCAGTTCCACGCCCTCTGGCAGCAGCCGCAGCGCCCGGTCGCGCCAGGCCCGCAGGTCGGCCGCCGAGGTGACGTTGTCGAGCGAGAGCATAGGCAGGGGGTGCTCGACTTTGGCGAAGCCTTCGCCCGGCGGCCCACCGGTGCGATGCGTGGGCGAATCGGGCGTGACCAGGTCCGGTCGCTCGGCCTCGATCCGCTTCAGTTCGGCAAAGAGGCTGTCATAGGCCTCATCGCTGATCTCGGGCGCATCGAGCACATAGTAGCGATAGGCGTGATAATTGAGGAGTTGGCGCAGTTTTTGGGCGCGTTGTGCGCTATCGTCGGTGGGCATGAGGGCGTTCCGTGTTCCGTGTTGCGTGTTGCGTGTTCCGTGTTCCGTTCAGGTGCGGGGTGAGCACACCTACGTGCGAACGGGGGGCGTTCCGTGTTGCGTGTTCCGTGTTCCGTTCAGGTGCGGGGTGAGCACGCCTACGTGCGAACGGGGGGGTGCGTTCCGGGTTCCGGGTTCCGTAGGTTCGCTCAGATGCGGGGTGAGCACGCAACACGCACCACGCAACACGCAACACGCACCACGCACCACGAAACCTCCTCACCGACTCGCCGGTTGCAAGTTGTCCTCCGCCGCCCAGCCGATGGCCCCACCGGCGGTCTGCAAGCGCCACCAGGTGAAGCCGTCCACCGTCTCCGGGCCGCCCACCACGATGAGGGTGTCGCCATCCTGCAGGATGCTGGTGGTGACATAGCTGAGGCCGGGGCCGGTGCGGAAGCGCACGCCCTCGCCTTCGGTGCCCGCGACCTGCACCTGTTGGTTGATGGCAAACTGGCCGCCGGTAGGCCCAGGCAGAGGCGTGGCGACACTCAGGGTCGGCGAGAGAGAGACGGTGGCCGTGATCGGAACTGCGGCCAGGGTGGGGGTGTAGGTGGGTTGCGGGATGCCGCCGGCAGGGGTGGCCGTGGCCAGGGGGGTGGTCTGGGCGCCGGGGGCAGGCGTCGGCCGCGAAGTACACGCCCGCAGGACCAGGAAGAGGACGATCACCAGCAACACGGCCACGATGATCAGCCGCAACAGGTTGGCATTGGTCCAGGGTCGCTCCCCTCCACCCGGCGATTCGACCTCCCTATCCGTCAGCAACGCATACGGCGGGTCGTACATCCCTTCATCAGAGGTCGCCGATGGGGTGGCGCCGGCGTCGTACTGCGCCTGCCACCTCGCCATTTCATCGGCGGCAGCGGGGTCATCCTGCGGCATCGAAGGTCGGGTCGGGTCGTTGGTCATGTCGCCACCATCCTGATCAGAGACAAAGCAAAGGTCGCCGCCTGTGGGCGAACGGCGAACCGGCGTCAGACAGTCCTTCCTCGGCAGGAAAGACCGCTTACGAACACTCGTTCTGCCTGGCGATTATACCATCCGGCCCCCAGCCTGCTATAATCACCCTTATAGCGCGCCGACGATGGGCCGGTCACGGCCAACGACTCCCCTCCTGACTATGACCATGCTTAGCGAATTGTCTGTGCAACACTTTCTCGATGCCCTGGCGAGTGGGGAACCGGCCCCCGGCGGCGGCTCAGCCGGGGCGCTGGCCGGGGCGCAAGGGGCGGCACTGATCGGCATGGTCTGCAACCTGACGGTGGGGCGCAAAAAGTACGCCGCAGTGGAGGCCGAGCTGCTGGCGGTGCGAGCACAGGCTGAGGCCCTCCGCGCCCGGCTTATCGCCCTGATCGACCGCGACACCGCCGCCTTCGAGACGGTGATGGCAGCCTACAAACTACCCAAAGAGACGCCCGCACAACTGGCGGCGCGGACGGCGGCCATCCAGTCGGCCCTGCAATCGGCCACCCTCACCCCGCTAGAGACGTTGGCCGCCTGCGTCGATGCCCTGGAACTCTGCCCGACCATCCTGGAGAAAGGCAACCCCAACACCGCCAGCGACGCCGCCGCCGGGATGTTGTCGGCCCACGCCGGGATGCACGTCGCCGCCCTCAATGTGCGCGCCAACCTCACCGCCATCGCCGACGCCGACTTCGTGGCCGCAACCTCCGCCCGCCTGTCCGAGCTGCTGGCCCGCGGCGAGGCCGCCCGCGGCGCCGCCTGGCAACTGATGGAACAGACCCTGGCGAGGTAGCAGGTGGCGAGCGGCAGTCTGATCCCGCCGCGGCGTCGGGGGCAGGGCCGGGGCCGAGCAGAGGATAGCGGACGAGAGACCGCGCCCCTCGCCTCCCTCCTCTTCTTCCTCGCCTCCACCCTCTTCCTCACCTGGCCGCTGGCCCGAACACCCGGCAGCGCCATCCCCGGCGACGCCTTCGACGGCTGGCAGAACCTGTGGAACCTGTGGTGGGTGCGCAGAGCTTTGCTGGAACTGCACACCCCCCCCTACTTCACCCCCGAACTCTACCACCCTACCGGCGTTTCACTCTGGTTCCAGACCCTGAACGGCTTCAACGGGCTGGTCGGCTTGCCCATCCAACTGGCGGGCAACCTCTTTTGGGCCTACAACGCCATCGTCCTGTTCAGCTTCACGCTGGCCGGCTACGGCGCCACACTGCTGGCGCTTTTCGTCCAGCGACGTTCCGGCGCCGTCGCTGGCTGGCGACTTTGGGCGGCGGCCCTGGCCGCGGGCGCCATCTTCACCTTCTCGCCCTTCCACTTCGCCCACCTGCTCGGCCACATGCAGGTCTTCAGCCTGGAATTCGCGCCGTTCTACATCCTGTACCTGTTGCGGGCGCTATCACCCGGCCCTGCCACGCCGCGCCGCCGCGACGCCCTCCTGGCCGCCTTCTTCCTCATCCTCTGCGGGCTGTGTGACTGGTATCTCGTCCTCTACCTGGTCTTCTTCAGCCTGATCTACGCCCTTTGGCTGCTGGCCGGGCGCAGGATCAGCCGCCGCCATGTCGCCGCCCTGGCCCTGATCTTCGGCCTCTTCCTGCTCGTCACCGCCCCCCTCACCCTGCCGATGATAGCCGAGAGCCTGCGCTACGACTTCATGCGCCCGCCCCCCGGCCAGGTCGCCGACCTCAGCGCCGACCTGCTCGGCTTCATCCTTCCTTCGGGCCAGCACCCGCTCTGGGGCGATTGGGCCGCCCGGCTGCGCACACACCTGCCCGCCAGCCCCTCCGAAAACACCGTCTACCTGGGCCTCGTCCCCGTCCTCCTGGCCGTCTACGGCCTCTGGCGGCGCAAGGTGCGGTTGGGATTCTGGGCCGTCGCCGCCCTCCTCTTTGCTGTCTTCGCCCTCGGCCCGGTGCTGCACCTCGGCGGCCGGGTGATTTCCCTGCCCGATGGCCGCCCCCTGCCCCTACCCTACGCCCTGCTGCTGCGGCTCCCCTTCCTCGACATCGCCCGCACCGTCGCCCGCTACGACCTGGTGGTGACGCTCTGCCTGGGTCTGCTGGCCGGGGGTGGACTTTACACCCTGCTGCTGGCCCATCCCCGGCGCTGGCTGCCAGCCCTGGTCATCGGCCTCATCCTGTTCGAGTACGCCCCCCTGCCCTACCCCATCAGCCTGCCCGACACCCCGGCCTGGTACCGCACCCTGGCCGCCGACCAACGGCCGGGCGCTGTGCTCAACCTGCCGCTGACCTGGGACCGCCCCAACTACCTCCTTTTCCAGACCGTCCACGCCAAACCCCTCACCGCCGGCTACATCAGCCGCACCGACCCCCGCACCCTCCCCGAACGCATCCCCATCCTCTCCGACTTCCGCCACGGCCGCCCCGACATCAACGCCGTCGATCCGGCCCAGTATGCGCCCACCATCTTCGCCTTTGCCGACATCCGCTGGGTGGTGGCCGACCGCTACCAGATGCCCGCAGGCGACGAACGAGAACAGGTCGATGCCCTCGTCCAGGCCATCTTCCAGGGCCGGCCGCCGGTCTACGAAGACAACCGCCTGAGCGTCTACGAAACCTGGGCGCCCTCCGCACCGTTGCCCTTCATCGAACTCGGCTATGACTGGGGGCCGCTGCTCCCCGGCCCGGCCCGCCAGGTGGGCGAGGCCGCCACCCTCATCATCCACAGCCCCGTCGCCGCCCCTGGCTCACTCGCCATCACCCCCGGCCCCGCCTCTCCCTCCTACCGCCTTCTGGATGCGAACGGCCAGGAGATCGGCGCCAGCAACGGCCAGGCAGCCACCTTCACCCTCTCCCTTCAGCCCGGCCCCAACACCTTCACCCTCGCCCCCGCCGGCGCGGGCATGGTGGTGGAGGGAGTGAGGGTGGAGTAGAGGGGGGAAGGAAACAAGGAAACAGGCAGAAACAGTCAACAATCAACAATCAACAATCAACAATCAACGAAGAACTTGCCACCTGCCACTTGCCACTTGCCACCTGCGACCTGCCCCTCCCTACTCCTTTACATACGGCTCGCCCAGGGCTTCCGGCCGGGCGGCGCCCCACTTGGCCCGGAACCACTTCGTTGACATCAAGAGCAGGACGGCCAGGGTGACGACAAAGGGCACCGTCCGCCAGATGTAACGGGACAAAAGGCCGGGGAGCACCAGCTGCGGGTTGAGCGAAAGCTGCCAGAGCGTGCCAAAGAGCAGCGATCCACCCAGCAGAATCCAGGGATTCCACAACGAGAAGAAGACCAGGGCCAGGGCGATGAAGCCCCAGCCCATCAGCAGGTTGTAGCTCCAGACGGGGTTGTAGTCGAGGGCGTAGATAGCGCCGGCCAGCCCCATCAGCATCCCGGCCGCCACGACGCAAAGATAGCGCGTGCGGGACACACTGATGCCAGAGACCGCGGCCACCGATGGGTTCTCGCCCACCGAACGGATGCTCAGCCCCAGGCTGGTCTTGGCCAGCACAAACCAGATGGCGAGCACCATCACCAGGCTGAGATAGAAGAAGGGCGAGACGCCGAAGATGGCGGGGATGCGTTCCATGCCCAGGGGGCCGGTGAAGGGGCTGCCGATGTAAGTGGTGAGGCCAAAGCCCATGATCCAGATGCCCATGCCGCTCACCACCTGGTCGCCGCCCAGGGTGATGGAGAAAAAGCCGTGGAGCAGGCCGAGCAGGGCGCCGATGGCGATGCCCACCGCCAGACCGACCACATAGCTATCGGTAGCCTGGCCGGCGATGAAGCCCAGGGTGGCGCCAAACAACATCACACCTTCGATGCCGACATTGAGCACGCCCGAACGCTGCCCGACCAGTTCGCCGAGGGCGGCAAAGGTAAAGATCGTCGAAGCCTCCAGACTTCTAGCCAGGAATTCGGGCATCGAGTGGCTCCTTTGCGCTTGATTTCAACACGATTTGATAGCGATAGAAGAATTGAAAGGCCACGAGCGTCACCATCAGCACCCCCAGCAGGGCGTAATCCAGGCCAAAGCTCATGTGCAGCTTGCCCTGGGCGTAGCGACCGCCGACCGACAAACCGCCGAAAAGCAGCGCCACCGGGATCGCCGCCACTGGATTGCCCAGCGCGATCAGGCCGCAGATGATGCCGTAGAAAGCGAGATCGCCGAAATAGCCGTAGTTGACGGTGATCTTGTAAACGCCAGGCACAGCGGCGAAATAGTGATAGCCGGCCAGCCCTGCCAACGCCCCGCCCATGAGGAAAACCAGCAATGGAATCCTGAAATCATCGATGCCTGCATAACGCGCTGCCGCCGGGTTCTTGCCAAAGGCCCGAATCTGGAAGCCGATCTTGGCCTTGGTGAACATGAAGTAGAGCAACACTGCCACGACCAAAGCGATGATCAAGGTGTAGGGAACGCCCAAGAGCAACGGGCCAGCCAGCACTTCGGGCAATTTGAAACTCTCGCCCTCGCCTCCCCCGCCCATCAACGGCCCCCCCTCCTTGATCATGAACGCAACCAGCCAAAAAGCGATGAAGTTCAGGATCATCGTCACCACGATCTCGTTGATCTTGTACTTCCCGCGCAGGAAACCGGCGATGGACGCATAAGCGGCGCCGCCGATCACGGCGGCCAACACCAAGAGCGGGAGCACCAGAAGAGGAGACAGTTTGGCTGAACCGGCCTCCTTGCCGCCGAACAGCAGCATGACCGAAAAAACGGCCAACGTGCCGATGTAGAGCTGCCCCGTCATGCCGATGTTCCATAACCCCGCCCGATACGGGATCATGAAGGCATAGGTGCAGAGCAAAAGAAAGACAAAACGACTGATCGTCAACGGCAGGCCATAGGGATTGAAAAAAGCATAGCTGATGATTTCCCGGTAGGCGACCAGAGGATTGATGCCGGACAGCATGAACAAGACGCTGAAAAGCAAGAGGGCGACCAGGATCGCCAAAAGCGAAATCCGTGCCGCCTGCCAACCCGACAGCGCCGGCCGCATCTCGAGCCTCAACTCGCGGCTGCCAATCCTCATACTCCCTGCCCTCCCGGCCGCAGACCGGCCATCATCGCGCCCACGCCTTCGCGCTCGACCTCGTTGGCAGCAATCACACCCATGAATTCGCCCTCGTAGATGGGCGCCACCCGGTCGCTCAGAGCCAACACCTCATCCAGATCTTCGGAGATGAGCAGCACTGCGGCTTTGGCCTTCTTGGCCTCGATGATCCGGTTCTGCACGAACTCGGTCGCGCCCACATCCAGCCCTTGTGTGGGCAGATTGGCGATCACCAGGCGAGGCTTGCGCGCCAGCACCCGCGCCAAGATGAGCTTCTGCAGGTTGCCGCCTGAAAGGGCGCGGGCCTTAGTGTCGGCGCTGGGCGTCGCCACGCCATAGTCGGCGATGAGGCCCTCGGTCAGCTTGCGGATAGTGCCATAATCGACAATCCCCCGCCGTGCATAGCCATCGTCGAAATAGTAATTCATGGTCACATTCTCGACCAGCGAGAAATCGCCGATCGACCCCACTTCGTTGCGCTCGGCCGGAATATAGCCCATACCCAGCTGCCATCGCTCCAGGCTGGAAGCCTGCGTGATGTCTTTGCCATCGAGCAACACCCGGCCCTGCTCCGGTTTGCGCAATCCGGCCAGCACCTCGGCCAGCTCGTGTTGTCCGTTGCCCGACACCCCGGCGATGCCGAAGATCTCGCCTTCGTACACCGTGAACGACACGCCCTTGAGGGCGAGGAAGCCGCGATTGCTCAGGGTCGAGAGGTTTTCGACCTGCAACACCGGCTTGCCCCGCTCGACCTGCGGCCGCTCCAGCCTGAATAGGACCTCGCGCCCCACCATTTCCTTGGCCAGGCCTTGCTCGGTCGTGTTTGCTGTCTCCAACCGGGCGGTCACTTTGCCGCGGCGCAGCACCGTCACCCGGTGGCTGGTGGCCAGGACGATGGGGAGCTTGTGGGTGATGAAGGGGATGATCGCCAGTTCATCACGGGCCATCGCCTCGACCGAGGTCAACAGCTTCTCGGTTTCCGGCGGCGCCAGGGCCGAAGTCGGCTCATCGAGGATGAGGATCTTGGCCCCGCGATAAAGCGCCTTCAGGATCTCGACCACCTGCTTCTCGCCCTCTGAAAGCTGCCAGACCGTGGCCTTGAGGTCGATCTTGAACCCATAGCGGTCGCACAGCTCGGTGATGTCCTCCTCCGCCCGTTTCAGGTTCAGCACCCGTCCCGCCCGCGGATGCCCCAGGATGATGTTTTCCAAGACCGTGTGGGCATTGACCAGCTTGCGATTCTGGTGCACCATGCCGATGCCAAGATCGATGGCATCCTGCGGCGACTGCAGCTTGACCTTCTGGCCGCCGATGTAGATGTCGCCCTCGTCGGGCTGCATCAGCCCGTAGAGGATTTTCATCAGCGTGGTCTTGCCGGCGCCATTCTCGCCCAGAATGGCATGGATTTCGCCCGCCCGCATCTCGAAATCGACCCCGTCATTGGCGACGACGCCGGGGAAGCGTTTGGTGATCCCGCGCGCCTCCAAGATCGTATCCCCGCGCTTGACCCCTTCCATCAGGTCTCGTGGCATCGCTTCCTCTTGGCGGACGAATGTACACCTGTCAGGTCTGGCGATGCAGAGCAGCGCACGACCTGACAGGTGTGAACGCAGTAACCTACTCCAGAATGTTCATGCCTTGCAGGTCGAAGTTGAACTTGGCCAGCAAGAATTCATCTGTCGCTTTCTCGCCGGCCGGCTTGACAACCGCACCCGCAGCCGGGATCGGCAGGCCATCGAGTTCCAAACCCGTGCCATTGCTGACGAACTCGTGCTCGGTGAAGGGATCCCACTCGCCCTTCATCATCTGCTCGCGGCGCTGCTTGACCAGATCGACGATCTCTTGCGGGAGCAGGGGCAGGGCCTTGGGGCTGATGGCGTCGACGCCCACCTTGCCATCGTTCATGATGTCCACAGTCGCTTCTTCGGCGCCGTCGGCCAGGGTCATGCTCGATTCCAGGCCCAGGTAGAGGACGGTGGGGGCCGCTTGGCCGGCCATCATCGCCTGGATGATCTTGTCATACAGCACTTCCCAGCGGGTGTCGAAAGAAACGGCCACGGTGTCGGTGTTCGACCAACCATACTCGCCGACGATGTCCATGTCCTTGCCCACGAACCAGATGCCCTTCTCTGTCGCCACATCCAGCGGCGAGCTGGAGTCGGTCTGCTGCGTGATCACATCCACCTTGTACTGATCGACCAGGGCGGTGGCGATATCGCGCTCTTCCTGCGGCTTATACCAGTCGCCCGCATACTTGACGTAGACCTTGACATCTTTCTTCAACAGGGCCGCCGCATCCTGCACCCCCAGATAGAAACCGGCCGTGCGCCGGATCACCTGGACATTGGGGAAGGCGGAGACGATGCCGATGTTGCCCGTCTTGGTCAGAGCGCCGGCGATCAAGCCTTCCAGATACAGGGCCTGATATTGGCGGGGGAAGACGCGCAGGAAGTTGGGCTTGGTGCTGAGGTCGCTGGCGATGATCGAGATGAAGTTGACATCGGGGTACTTGTCGGCGATGTCCTTGAGGGGCAGGCCCATGAACTCGGCGTTGCCCACAACGATGTTGGCGCCATCTTTGATCATTTCTTCGGCGAACGGCACCGACTGATCGGGGGCCACTTCCTCGCGATAGACGTACTTCACATTCGGGTACTTCGCGGCCAGCCGCTTGCCTGCCCGGTCATGCGCGCCCGACCAGGTCGTGCCCTTGATGACGCTAAAGTGCTCGATAGCCAGCGTGATGTCTTTGGCCGCGGGCGCGGCGGTGGCGGCAGGGGCGGCCGTGGGCTGAGGGGCCGGCGTTGCGGCCTGTTGGCAGGCGGCCAGCAACAGGCTGGCGACCACGAACAGGGCCAACAACAGACTGAACTTCTTACTCATGAACTTCTTCTCCTTTTGAGTTTGTAGGTGGGGCGGACGATCAGACGACGATGATGATCGCTCATGCGGTGCTACTACCACTCGACGTAAGGCAAGCTGCCGGCTTGCGCTATGCTCCTACTCTTCTGGGCATGAACCAACCGACCAAAATGGCCCTCATAGGGCAACCGGCACGATTATAGCGATCACCGGGTGCTTGTCAAAGCGAAGGACGAGGTTGACAGAGCCGCACATGCGGCGCCAGCGCCCAGCTCGCATGCTTTTGGAGCTTGAGCAGAATCCCCCTCAGCATCGATTCCCCTCAGCCAGGCGCGCCGCCTACTTGTTCGAGGGGCGCGTCGCGCAACTCGGCCCGCAACCGATAGCCCACCCCCGGCTCGGTGATCAGATAGCGCGGCCGCGCCGGGTCGGCCTCCAGCTTGTGGCGCAACTGCCCGATGTAGACGCGCAAATAGTGGCTTTCGTCGGCATAGCCAATCCCCCAGACCTGGCGCAGCAGTTGTTGATGCGTGATCACCTTGCCGGCATGCTGCACCAACGCCACCAGCAGCTTGTATTCGATCGGCGTCAGATGCACTTCCACGCCGGCCACGAACACCTGCCGCACCGCCAGATCCACCCTGAGCTCGCCGATCTCGAAGAGCGGGCTTTCCGCCCCTGTTGCGGTAGGCGTGGCATGACGCAAGGCCACGCGGACGCGCGCCATCAGTTCAGGCATGCCAAAGGGCTTGGTCAGGTAGTCGTCGGCGCCGGCGTCCAGCGCCATCACCTTCTCGCCCTCCTGATGCCGCGCCGAAAGAATGATGATCGGAACCGACGACCAGCTGCGCAACTGTCCGATCACCGCCAGGCCGTCCAGATCGGGGAGGCCGAGGTCGAGGATCACCAGGTCGGGTTGGCGCGTGGCGGCGGCGATGCCTTCTTGAGCCGTGGCAGCCTCGAACGAACGATAGCCGCCGGCGGCAAGACCAGCCCGTAAAAAGCGGCGAATGGGCGCTTCGTCCTCGATAATCAAAATGAGCGGCGATAGGTCAGACACGGCGTGGCCTCCGAATTTAGGTAGGAGCTTGTGCGGGCAGGACGAAGTCTTCTACTGCAAGCGAGTCAGGGGCCAGGGTAGGGGGCTCACCGGCGATGGGCAGATGGAAACGAAAGGCGGCGCCGCCCTGGGTGCGGTTCAGCGCCCAAATGCTACCGCCATGCGCTTCGACGATGCCACGACAGATGGCCAGGCCCAAGCCCACGCCCGCGGCCCCAGTGTGGGCGCGGTAGAATTTCTCGAACACGCGTTGCTCGTCGCCGGCAGCAAGGCCCGGCCCGCTATCGGCCACTTCGATCACGATGCCGCCCTCGACCGCCCAGGCTGAAAGCTCGATGGGGCTGCCAGCGGGCGTGTACTTGAGAGCGTTCTCCAGGAGGTTGACCAGCACCAACTCGATCGAGACTTCATCGAGCAGCACCAACGACAGGTCGGCCGGCAGATCGACGGTCACCGTCCGGCCTGCCAGCGCCCGTTCTTTGCGCGTCAGGGCGGCGCCGATCACTTCCTCAAGCGGCTGCCAGGCTTTGCGGACACGGATAGCGCCCGATTCGAGCCGTGTCATGTCAAGCAAGTTGCGCAGCAATGCATTCAGGCGGTCGGCTTCTTCGTAAATGCTCTGGGTCAGGTCTCGTCTGGTTTCGGCGTCGAGCGCGGCGCCGTCGGCCATGAGGCTGCTGGCGGCGCCGGTGATGGTTGCCAGCGGCGTGCGCAGATCGTGAGAAACGGAACTGAGCAACAGGCTACGCATGCGCTCTGTCTCGATTTGGACGCGTGCGCGCTCGGCTTCCTCGGCCAGATGGGCGCGCTCGAGCGCCAGCGCCGCCAGACTGGCAAACGCCTCCAACAGGCGTCGCTGGTCGGGTGATAGATGCGTGCTCGGGTCGGCCGGTTTGACGCCAAGCACGCCGATGCAGCCGCGGGCGACATTCAGCGGCAAATAGCGCGCTTGGGCGTCGGGGAGGGTGGCGGTGCCGCGACCGGCCGGCAGACCGTGGCGAAAGGCCCAGTCTGCCACGGCCTGCTCGTGTTCGTTCAGAATGAAACCGGCGCCAGGCGACCGGACTTTCAGGCCCTCGTTCGCGGCAGTGTCTGGCAGCAAGATGGCCACTTCGCGGCCGAACACTTCGGCGATATTGTCGACGATGGCCTTGAGGATGGCATCCCGGTTGCCGGCCGCGGCCAGATCACGGCTGAGGGCATTGAGCGTCGCCGTCTCGCTAGCCCGGCGTTCGCTTGTCTGCACCTGAAAGCGATAACGGGAGGTGAGACTGCTGATCACGACACCCACGACAAACAGGCCCAGCATCGTCAGCAAATACTCGGTATCGTCGATGGCGAGCGTGCGGTAGGGGGGCACAATGAAGAAATCAAAGGTCAGCGCTCCCAGGATGGAAGCAAGCATCGCCGGACCGCGTCCCAGGGCCAGAGCAGAGAGGACCACTGCAAACAGGTAGATCATCAGCAGGTTGGGGGTCGAGAGCGTGGCGCGCAGCCATTCGCTCAGCAACGTGGCACCCGCTACGAGCGTTACGCTGATGGCGTAATGCCACCACGGGCCGGCCGGGGTCAAAGCCGGGCTACGCGCAGGTAGAGGCGATCCGGATCTGCCGCCGATGACATGGACATCGATGGGACCGCTCTGACGGATAATCTGATCCACGACCGAGCCGCGCAGAAGTCGGCGCCAACGCGATGGCAGGGGTTTGCCGATGATGATCTTGGTGATGTTATGGCCGCGGGCATATGCCAGCACCGCTTCGGCCACATTCGCCCCCGAGACCGTGATAGCGCGCGCCCCCAATTCCTCGGCCAGGCCGAGCGTGCGAGACACCTGGGCGCGAAACTCGGCTGAAGCCTGGGCCTGATCAGGCGTCTCTACGAAGATGGCAAACCAGGCAGCATTGAGCTTGTCGGCCAGGCGGCGCGCTGCCCTCACCAAACGCTCGCCCAAAGGATTGGGGCTGATGCAGACGAGCAGGCGTTCACGCGCTGGCCAGGGGCCGGCGATTGCCTGTGTCCGCATATAGGCTCGCATCTGCCCATCCAGGCGATCGGCCGTCCAGCGCAACATCATCTGGCGCAAAGCGATGAGATTGCCGGGCCGGTAGAAACGGGGCGCGAATGCCTCGATCGTGGTGGTCATGCGGATCTTGCCCTCACGCCAGCGCCGGAGCAGCTCTGCCGGAGGCAAGTCGACGACCTGAATGTCGTGGGCTTCATCAACAAGTCGGTCAGGAACCGTCGTCTCGGCCAGGGGTGCGCCGGTGATCTGGGCGGCCAGGTCGCTGAGGCTTTCGATTTGGGCGATGTTGAGCGTGGCGTAGACATCGATGCCCGCAGCCAACAACTCCTCGACATCCTGGTAGCGTTTGGGATGGCGACTACCGGGAACGTTGGCATGGGCCAGATCATCGACCAATACCAACCGAGGGTGACGCGCCAGCAAGTCATCCAAATTCATCTCGCCGGGTCTTTCGCGCCAGCGACGCTGCTGCGGTTGCGCTATGCCCTCCAATCTGGCAGCCAGGTCCTGAACTTCCACTGATTCCTCAGGGGCGCGACAGCCAATGATGACGTCCAGGCCCTCCTCTGCGCGCCGGCAGCCTTCTGCCAGCATAGCGTTGGTTTTTCCCAACCCAGGGGCGTAACCCAGGAAGATCGTGAGTTTGCCCACAGCCTGATCTTGGTTCGCCGGGTAATAGGTCGCTGCCGGCGTTGATTCCTGCCGGGAGGTAGCATCATTTGCGCTCGAGTCCACGTGGTCGCCTGACCCTTCCGCACGGTCGAGTAGTCTGCCCGGCGCAGGCCGGACAAGGAGAGCAAAGGCAGGTCGCGAGGGTGCGGTTCTCGCGTTCCGATGCTCATTGTAGGCACTCGACGGATCAGGGTCAATTGCCGGGCAATGCTACTTGGCGATCTGATAGGGCACATCCATGATCACAATGCCGGGTTTCGAACGTAAGGCAATCCTCAGCAAGAAGGCAGCCTGGGTGTGAAGCAGGTTATGCCAGGAGTGCCGGGGCACGAATTCGGGCACGACGACGGTGATGACGTCGTTGGGATGGCGCGTGGCGTCGATCTTGTTGATGTATTGCAGCAAAGGTTCAAGCAGAAGACGATAGGGCGAGTCGAGAATGACCAAACGCACGCCATCACCCCACGTCTCCCACTTCTGGCGTACACGTTCGACTTCTATGGGGTCGGTCGAGACATGTACGGCCGTAATATCGGGCGAGAGGGTGCGAGCGTAGTTCAGGGCGGCCAGGGTGCCGCGATGGACGCCGCTGATCGGTACGATGACGCGTTGGTTGCGGATGCGGAGTGGGGGGAGATAGTTTTCGAGGGAAAGGCTGGCGGCAAGATCCTTGTAGTGATGATGAATCCGAAAGAAGATGGTGACGAGCAAAGGCACCAGCAGAATGATGATCCAGGCGCCTTCGTGGAATTTGGTGATAGCGAAGACGACCATCACCACGGCCGTGGCGACGGCGCCCATACCATTGATCACGAGCTTGAGCTTCCACCGCGGGTCGTATGTTACTGTCGAGCCTGGTTCCGTCAGCGTCTGGCCAGGCTCCAGATGACCGGATTTCCACCAACGTCTGGCCATGCCCGTCTGCGAAAGCGTGAAGGACAGGAAGACGCCGATGGCGTACAGTGGGATCAGGGAGGTAACGCTGGCTTTGAAGACGATAATGAGGGCGCATGCAATCAAGGCCAAAGCGACGATCCCGCGCGAATACACCAGGCGGCTGCCTTTGAACGTGAGCTGGCGGGGCAGGAAGCCATCGCCGGCGGTCAGGGCGCTCAGCCGCGGGAAATCGGCAAAGGCCGTGTTGGCGGCCATCATCAGGATCAGGGTGGTGGCAACGATGGTCAGCAGATAGCCCAGCCCCTGCCCACCGTAGGTTGTGCGCGCCAACTGCGAAATGACGGTTTCACTTTCCGATGGTACGGCCCCGATATGGACGCTCAGGAAAGTAATGCTGAGGAAGAGTGCGCCCAGGATGGCCGACATCCAGACCAGGGTGACGCCGGCATTGCGGCTCTTGGGTTCGCGGAAAACGGTAATGCCGTTGGAAATCGCTTCCACCCCGGTGAGGGCGCTGGTGCCGTTGGCAAAGGCGTGCAGGATGAGGAAGAGTGACAACGACGGGATGACTGCTGTCGCATGCATTGGTGGTGGGTTCTCGACCATGCCTAAGGCGCCTGTCAGATAGCGGAAGAAGGCCACACCCACGGTTGTGACCATGAGCGCCAGGAAGAAATAGGTGGGGATGGCAAAAGTCACGCCCGATTCTCTGACGCCGCGCAGGTTGATCAACGTGACGAAGATGACGATTGCCACCGCTATCTCGACTCGCCAGGGAAAGATCGATGGAAAGGCCGAGGTGATCTGCGCCACACTCGATGACACCGACACAGCAACCGTCAGGATATAGTCGGTCAGCAGGGCCGCTCCGGCGGTTTGGGCGGGCAACTCGCCCAGGTTGTCGCGGGCAACGATATAGGCGCCGCCGCCGCCCGGATAGGCGTGAATGGTTTGCTCGTAAGAGATGGTAACGATTGCCAGCAGAATAACGATGCCGATAGCGATCGGAAACGCCAGACTGAAGGCGATGACCCCCACCGCGGCCAAGACGCCCAGGATTTCCTGTGTAGCGTAGGCAGTCGAGGATAAAGCATCGGAAGCGAAGACCGCCAGGCCGACCGTTTTACCAATGGTCTGGTGCGGGGCGTCGGCGGTCGGCAAGGGTCTGCCCAACAGCCATGTGCGCCAGGATCGCCGCGGGTGATGATTGGCCTCCAAATGGATGACGGTTGACTTGTCTGATTCGATGATCATCTCGTTCTTTCGAGTCCTTCTGGCGCCATGCGCTCGACCAATTTCGGCCTGAGAGTGCTGAAGAAGCTCGCATCCGCCCCGCAGTGTTGGCGGCGCGAATTGCTTCATAGCCAACAATAGGACAGAAGATGTCAGGGGAACGAAAAGAACTGCCTTCAGGGTGTAAAGAAAGTATCAAGATCGAGTCCCAAGTTGAACTGAGAGGCATGGTCAAAGTCTCTGTCGGCGGCGTCCCCAGTCACCGGTTGCCGCGGTGAGCTTGAGCGCCTCCCTATCGCTTGTCGGCCCTGCCCCGGCGGTGTATCATCTTCGCCGTGCCTACCCCTGCTGCGACGCTCGCACCCCAAACCCGTCTGGCGCCGGGCGCCAACGCCATCCTGGCAGATGTGGCTGCCGGTCATCTGAGTCCGCTCGACGCTTACCAGCTCAAGCTTATGGCCTATCGCCTGCAGCTGGCCGCAGGCTTCGATGACCTGTTGGCGCTGGATGCTCTCGATTTCCAGCCCTTCGACTATCAGATTCGGGCCGCGCGCACGGCGTTGCGGCGGTTTCGCGGGCGGGGGATGTTGTGCGACGAGGTGGGGCTGGGCAAAACCATCGAGGCCGGCCTGGTGTTGAAGGAATATCTGCTGCGGCGAATGGTCGAGCGCGTGCTCATCCTCACCCCGCCGGGGCTGGTGGAGCAATGGCGCGAGGAACTGGCGACCAAGTTCGGGCTGAGCGATTTCGTCGCCAGCAGCGACGAAGCCTTCCGCAGCCTGGGCGCGGGCGCCTGGGCCAGCTTCCCGCGCGTCATCGCCTCGCTGGCCACCGCCCGGCGCAGCGAACACCGCCAGGCCATCACCACCCAAACCTACGATCTGGTCATCGTCGATGAGGCCCACCATCTCAAGAACCGCGCCTCGGCCTCATGGAAGCTGGTCAATGAGCTGCAAAAGCAATACATCCTCCTGCTCACGGCCACGCCGGTGCAGAACAGTCTGGCCGAGCTTTATAACCTGGTGACGGTGCTCAAACCCGGCCAGTTGAAAAGCCCCAGGGAGTTCAGCAAGCAATTCGTGGTGCGCGGCGACCCCCGGCTGCCCAAGAATCGCGGCCACCTGCGCGAACTACTGAGCGATGTCATGGTGCGGCACTCGCGCGGGCAGATCAGCCTGCAACTGCCCCCGCGCCGCGCCCACACCGTGCATTTGCGGCTGCACGCCGACGAACACGCCCTTTACGACCGCATCAGCGGCTTCACGCGGGGGATGATGCGCGACGAGGGCCTGGCCAGCGCCCATCGCTTTGGCCTGCGCACCCTGTTGCACGAGGCCGGCAGCAGCGCCGCCGCCACCCGCTCCACCCTGCTCTCGTTGGCCGAGGTGTCGGGCCTGGCCGCGCACCGCCGCGAGCTGATGGACATGGCCGGGCAAGCGGCGGCGGTGCAGACCTCGGCCAAGGCCGAAGCATTGAAGAAGGTTTTGGAGGCGCAGGCCAAAGGGGCGGGTCAGCACGAGAAGGTCATCGTCTTCACCCAATTTCGGGCCACCCAAACCATGCTGGCCGCACAGATGGCCGCCTGGGGCATCGATTTCGCCCTCTATCACGGTGGCCTCACCGCCGCCCAAAAGGATGCCGCCATCCGCGCCTTTCACGACCACCAGCCGGTGTTGCTCTCGACCGAGGCCGCCGGCGAGGGCCGCAATCTGCAATTCTGCCGGGTGATGATCAATTTCGACCTGCCCTGGAATCCGATGCGGATCGAGCAGCGGGTGGGCCGCATCCATCGCGTGGGCCAGGATCGACCGGTGGACATCTTCAATCTGGCCGCGGAAGACACCATCGAAGACGATGTGCTCCAGATCCTCGACCGCAAGCTCAACATGTTCGAGCTGGTCATCGGCGAGATGGACATGATCCTGGGGCAGATGGCCGATGAGCGGGATTTCGAGGACATCATCCTCGATATCTGGACACAGGCTCAGACCCAGCAGCAGTTCTCGGAGGAGATGGCGGCGCTGGGCGAGGCGCTGGTGCAAGCCCGCAGCGAGTATCAGCAGGTGAAAGACTACGACGAAGCCTTGTTCGGGGAGGATTTCAGCACCGAATGAGCAAACTGAAGACGCCTGCCGCGCCCACGCACGAACGCCTGGATATCCCCGGCTTTGTCCTCGGCTACCTGGAAAGCCAGGACAGCCTGGTCGCGCCCCCGGCTTTCGGCGTCTACGAGGTGGTGATGCCCGACGCCCTGGCCGCCGGCTTCGGTCTGGCGGCCTACCAGCGGCTCAGTTTCGAGCAGACCGAGGCCGAGGATGTGCTGGCGGTCGGCGTCGGCCATCCCCTGCTGGAAACGATTGCCGAACGCCTGACGGCGCAGCCGGCCAATGCCCAGGGTTTCCTGAACAGTGTGCGCCTCGACAAGAAGGGGCTGGCAGCGTTGGCCCAGAAGACCTTCACCTTCCCCAACGCCCGCCTTGTCCCCAAGCCCAACGCCATCGAGCAGGCGGCGCTGCACCACTATCTGCGCTTCAATTTCAAGGTCACGTTCGACAGCGAGGAAAAGCAGGAGCAACTGGCGGCGGCGGTGATGGATTTGCAGGGCGGGTGCGCGGTGCGCCAGGCCGAAGTGCTGGCCCGGTTGAATACCTTCGAATCGGAGCCTGGCTTTGGCGACCTGGCGGTGGCGGCGCCGCGCTGGCTGGGCGCGGGCAAAGCACTGGCCCCCGACACCCTGGCTGCACTCTTGTCACGCGCCGAGACTGCCCTGCGCGCCGACCTGGCCGACCGCTTGCAGGCGCTGCAAGCGCGCACGCAACGACACCTGGACCTCGACCTGGCCCGCATTGGCGACTATTTCGATGACCTGGAAGCCGACCTGCATCGCCGTCGTCAGCGCCTGCCGCCGGAGGAGCGCGAACGAGAAGGCGGCAGCGATGACAAGCTGGCGGCGTTGCAGGCCGAGCGCGCGGCCAAGCTGGCGGATGTGACCGGCCGCTATCACCTGCGCCTGACGCTGGAATTGGTCAATGTCCTCATCCTCGTCCAGCCCAAACTGCTGACGCCGGTGGAGATCGGCAACCGCACGGTCACGGTCAGCCGCGTGGTGGTCTGGGACCCGCTGGTGCATCGGCTGGAGCCGCTGCTCTGCGATGTGTGCGGCGAGCCGGGCGAAGGGCTGCATCTGTGCACGGGCGGCCATTTGGCCCACGGCGGCTGTCTGGCGCCGCAGTGCATCGACTGCAAGCGCGTCTATTGCCGGCTGTGCCGCGAGCAGATGCGCCAGTGCGCCGTCTGCGAGCAGCCGGTGTGCCAACACAGCCTGATCACCTGCCCCACGTGCAAACGCGGGACATGCCGCGAACACCAGAACTTGTGTCATGCGGCGGATGGCGAGCCGGCCCGCCTGCCGGCTGCGGCTCCCAGTAGCCCGCCACCCCCGCCATCCCCACCGCCGCCACCCGCGGCCAGGCCGCCCACCACGGCCGCCAAACCCACCCCACCCCCCGCCGCCCGCGGCCGGACGCCGCCCAAAACGGTCAAACCGCCGCCGGCAGCGACCGCGGCGCCGGTGACGAAAGGGGTGCGGCTCAATGTCGATATCTTCGAAGATCGGCCGGAAATCGTTGCCTATGTGATGCGCACAACCAATCGCTCCCTGGCCATACGCACCTTCACCCTGACGCACGAAGGCATCCGCGTCGAGTGCGAGTGCGAAAAAGGCCTTTGCCGGGCCAATGGCATCATTCACCGGCCGGCCAACGCCCAGCACATCAGCGAGCAGATCAACAGCTTTCTCGCCGACCTGCGCCAGGAGTATCTGGTGCCATCTCGACACACGAGCTATTTCTACATCCTCGGCCAGCGTCTCCGCGAGGGGCAGACTTTTGTGTTGCCGGCGGTGTGGCGGGCGGAAGAGCGTCTGCACGCGGCGGAGGCGGGCTTCGAGGCGCTCCTGAAGCGGCGGCAGGGGCGGTGAAGCCGGGGATAATTTTTATGAAACCTTTCATAAAAATTTGACCTCCCCCCTCCTCGCCCCTATAATCCCGAAGGTCGGAGATCGGAGATCAGAGATCGCCTCACGCCTCACGCCTCACACCACACGTTTCACGCCTCACGTTTCACGCCTCACACCACACGTTTCACGTTTCACGTTTCACGCTTCACGGAATACGGAACACGGAACACAGAACACGCCTCCCCACCTGCCCCCCCATGCGCATCATCCTTGCCAGCCCCGAAGCCAAAGTCTGGTCCGAACGCAAACACATCCCGCTCGGCCTGGGCTACCTTGCCGCCGTCCTGCGCGACGCCGGCCACCAGGTCATGATCTATGACGCCGCCATCGAAGACGACCCGGTCGATTTCTACATCGAGCAGGCCGCAACCGCCGGCAAGCCATTCAAGCTCATCGGCATCACGGCGGCCACACCGCTGATCGGCGACGCCTGGAAGATGGCGAAGACGGCCAAAGGCTATGGCCTGACCACCATCCTCGGCGGCCCCCATCTCACCATCCTCCCCGGCGAATCGCTCGGCCCCGAACACCCCTATGTGGACTACACCTTCAAGGGCGAGGCCGAAGATGGCATCCTCACCTTCGTGGAGGCGCTGGAGCGAGGCGAGAAGCCGGAGGACAGAGACATCCCCGGCCTCAACTTCCGCCGCGGGGATGAGATCGTCGTCTCGCCGATCTCGCCGATGATCGAAGACCTGGACAGGCTGCCCTTCCCTGCCCACGACCTGTTCAAGATCGACAGGTACACCAACTTGCAGCCGCTCACCGACGGCCTGGACACGCACGCCCGCTCGTTCACCATCATCACCAGCCGCGGCTGCCCCTACAAGTGCACCTTCTGCTCGAAGCCGGTCACGGGCGACACCTGGCGCGGGCGCAGCGTCGAGAATGTGGTCAAAGAATGGCGCTGGCTGGTGCAAGAGTTGGGCGCCACCGAGATCGGCGTCACCGACGACATCTGGAACCTGAAGCTGCCGCGGGCGAAGGAACTCTGCCGGAGATTGGTGGAGGAAGGGCTGAATACCGTGCCCTGGGTGACGGTGCACGGGATGAAGGTCAATCACACCGACCCCGAATTGTTCCACCTGATGAAGGCGGCCGGGGCCAAGCGCGTGGGTTTTGGCGTCGAGAACGGCGACCCCTGGATGCTGAAGAACGTCATCCGCAAGGGCCAGACGCTGGACATGGTGCGCGACGCCTTCCGTTGGGCCAAAGCCGCCGATTTGCAGACCATGGGCTTCTTCATCTTCGGAATGCCGCGCGACACCGCGGAGACGATGGAGAAAACGATCCAGCTTGCCCTGGAACTGGACCCCGACCTGGCCAATTTCATGCTGGCGGCGCCCTTCCCCGGCACCAAGATGTGGGATATGATCAAGGAAGGCGGCGAGGTCTTCGCCCACGAGTGGCCCGACTACGCCATCCACGACCAGAAGGCGCGCTTCACCATGCACGACGGCGCCTACGACCCCGACCTGGTGGTGCGCAAGTGGCGCGAGGCGTACCGTCGCTTCTATCTCTACCGGCCCAAGCGCGTGTGGGAGAAGATGTCGAAGAAGAGCTTCTGGACCGAGCTGCCGAGCACCGTCAGCAATGCCCGCCGCTTCTTCATCGGCCGCCAGGATCAGCACGCCCCTGCCCGCGTCAACCCCGAAGAGCCGGTGACGAGTATGAAGGGGTTGATCGAGCGGACGTTGTGAGTTTAGTCTTGACTCTTGTTCTAACTGTGCATACAATTTGACTGATGGAAATCGAGTTCGATCCAGCCAAGAACGAGAAGAACATTCTCGAACGCGGCTTGCCGTTTACGCTGGCGCACGAATTCGATTTCACAACAGCCTTACTTGATATAGACGTTCGGAAAGACTACGGCGAAACTCGTTACCGAGCACTTGGTTTACTCAATGGCAGGCTACACGTCTTGATTTTTGTGGTGACGACCGTAGGTATCCGCGTCATAAGCTTGCGCAAAGCGAACAAACGCGAGGTGGGCTTTTATGAATCACGAACCTAACCCCGAATTGATAGACGACGAAAATCCGGAATGGACAGAGGAAGAGGTGCGTGCTGCGATTCCTTTCACTATGTTGCCGGAATCGTTGCAGCTAAAGCTCGCGCCCCGAAAACGCGGCCCTCAGAAAGAGCCGATCAAAGAACGCATCACTATCCGCTTGTCGCGCGACGTTGTGGAGCAATTTCGCGCGACGGGCGAAGGGTGGCAGACGCGCGTGGACGTTGCTCTACGGGAGTGGCTCAGAACCCACCAACCTGCGTGATTGCCTGACATCGCCCCTTATGCCTGAACTCGAAAGGCGTCGTTTGGTCATTGAAACAGAACTTGCTCTGGCATCTGCCGTAAAAGTCACCGACGATGATGTGATCCTCGAACTCAGCGATGGTCGCACCGTGTCCGCTCCGTTGGCCTGGTACCCGCGACTGCTGATTGGAACGCCACAAGAGCGCGAAAACTGGCGTTTGATCGGCGGCGAAGAAGGCATCCACTGGCCGGATCTCGACGAAGATATCAGCGTCGAGAATGTCTTGTTCGGCAGGCCCTCCGGTGAAAGCCAACCCTCTTTCAAACGCTGGTTGGAAGATCGGACGATGGTCGCTGAATACGACCTCACAACAGCAAAGCGCGGCAAGTTCTATCGCCCCGACGCCGAGTTTACCTTCCTCTCCGACCGCGATAGCAGCCCTGACTGATCTGGGAGTTCCTGCGAAGTGCCCTTTTTCTCATCCCGACCCCAAAAACAATCCCACATCCTCTGGCTCGACCTGGGCGATTTGGGCGATCTCGTCCACCCCGGCGGGCCGCACGAACAGTGGCAGGACCACGGCCTCGGCTTGTTGCGCACCATCCTGCACCAGAACGGCATCCAGACCGACCTGGCCTCGACGCGGGCCGTGACCTCGTGGGATGAGCTGATCCCGCAGCTGCGCGGCTACGACATGCTGATCATGAACGTGCGCAGCTACACCTATCCCCCGGCCCTGCACGCCGCCCGGCTGTTCAAGCAGATCAACCCCAACAGCATGGTGCTGACGGGCGGCATGCACGCCACCGTCGCCCCGGATGAGATGGAGGCGGTGCCGGAGTTCGACCGCATCTGCATCGGGCCGGGCGAGAAAGTGATCGTCGATCTGGTCAAGAATCCGGGCGATTTCACGCGCGTGTTCCGGGCCGAGGGCGCCAAATCGATGGCCGAATGGCCGCACATCGACCGCCAGCTATGGCCCAAGCCGCGCGGCTGGCGGATGCAACGGCGCTGGAAATGGAAGTGGCCGCTGGAGCCGGAATGCGGCTGGGGGCCGGGGCCGGTGGCGACGCTGATCACCAGCCGGGTGTGCCCGTGGCAGTGCGTGTTCTGCAACGAGAACTCGTACATCCCCAACATGGGCCGCAAACCGGTCGACCAGGTCATCGACGAACTGAACTATCTCGACCGCAAATACGGCGTCGGCTCGGTTGTCATCCATGACTCCATGTTCTTCCAGAACCCGAAATGGCTGAAGGAATGGATCGAGAAATACCCGCGCCAGACCAAACGCTGGACCTACTGGGCCGCCGGCCGCGCCGATACGGTGAAGCAGTGGCCGGATCTGTTCGAGGCGCTGGTCAAAGAGACCAACTGGCGCACGATCTCGATCGGCTTCGAGTCGGGCAGCGACCGCATCCTTAAGCTGCTGAACAAAGAGTGCACCGAGGAGGACAACTACTTCACCATCGATCTGGTCAATCGCCTGGCGGCAGAACTGAAGGCAAAGGGCGAGCAGCCGCCGGTGTTCTGGTCGAACATCATGCTCGGCATCCCCGGCGAGACCCATGAAGATGCGTTCAAGACCATGCGCATGCTCAAGCGCATGGAATCGGTGATGCCCTCGATCTCGTTCTATGCCCCGTACCCTGGCTCGGCCCTGGGCTACCAGCTCATCGCCGAAGGCAAGAGCCTGATGAGCAAGGACAACTATCACCGTTTCCCCGACGACGAAAAGGTGAAGGGCATCGATTATCAGTTCTACCGCGACCTGATCAAGGGCAAATACGATGCCGAGGTGAACCGCGGTCTATCCGGCGCTCGTGGGGCGGATGTGTATCAGGGTGCGTTGGTCAAGGCATAGGCTAGAGGATTCCAGTGGACATCGAAGCCATTGGCGATGCCATACGCGGTGGTCGGATTCGTATCACCGACCACGCGGATGAGGAGGCGCATGCCGACAACCTTTCGTTCGATGAAATCTACCTCAGCGTTTTTCGTGGCGAAATTATCGAAGATTACCCGGACGACAAACCCTATCCAAGTTGCCTGATTTACGGCAGCACTTTTGCCAATGAGCCAGTGCATAGTGTTTGGGCGTATAATCGGGATGTTCGCTGGGCCGTACTCATCACAGTCTACAGGCCAGACCCACGCCGGTGGATAAACTGGCGCAACAGGAGATCAAAGAAATGATGCCATTCACAAAATGTCCAGTTTGTGGAGGCGAAATCATCGAGAAGGAAGTTGAAAAACTGTTACGCGGTGGCGCCAACACAGCCGTGCTAAAGGTCCACGCCGAGGTCTGTCTTCGCTGCGGCGAACGGCTTTATCCTCAAGAAACAGTCAGGCGCTTCGAGCAAATCCGTATGCAACTGGAACGCCAGGACGTGCTTGGTTTTCAACCTCTCGGTCAGTCGTTTCAAGTGGCCGTGTGATCGCTATGAGCAGCTTTAGCAACCCCCACTACATGTACCTGTTCGATCTCAAGAACGGCAAGCAGAAGCTGGCCTATGGCGAGTCGCCGGAGGACGCGCTGAACATCTTGCGCATTCGCCTGGGTGAAGCGGAGATGGCTGAGATCCTGACCGACCGCTTCATCAAGATCAACCAGCGCGAGTTGCAGCAGTACGTGCATAATTTGGGTTGAGGTTCCCAGGTGCGGACGCACTTCGCAAGTGCGTCGCACCTTCAGCCATGCTCGCCCCCACCGCTCGTTTTTCCACCCGCGTCGCCAACTACGTCCGCTATCGGCCCGGCTACCCCGCCGCCGTGATCGATTGGCTGCGAGCCGAGTGTGGACTGACGCCGAACGCAGTCGTAGCCGACATCGGGTCGGGTACAGGCAAACTGGCGGAGCTTTTCCTGCAGAACGGGAACAGGGTGATCGGGGTGGAGCCGAACCGGGAGATGCGCGAGGCCGGGGAGCGGGAGCTGGCCGGGTTCCCGAACTTCGCCAGCGTCGACGGCGCGGCCGAAGCCACCACCCTGCCCGCTGCCGGCGCCGATTTCATCACCGCCGGGCAGGCCTTCCATTGGTTCGAGCCAGAGCCAACACAGCGCGAGTTCGCCCGCATCCTGCGGCCGAGCGGCTGGGTGGCGGTGGTGTGGAATGCGCGCGCGATGGCTTCGCCCTTCCAGCAAGCCTATGAAGAGCTGCTGCTTGAGTTCTGTCCCGAATACACCCAGGTCAATCACCGCGACGTCAGCGAGGACGACCTTCGTCGCTGGCTCGGCCTGGAGCCATTCCTCAAGGCCAGTTTCGCCAACGGGCAGTCGCTCGACTTCGACGGCCTGGCCGGGCGGCTGCTGTCCTCGTCCTACGCGCCGGAACCCGGCCATGCCAATCACGCCCCAATGATGGCCGCCCTCGCCGGCCTCTTCGCCCGCTTTCAGGCCGAGGGCCGGGTGCAGTTCGCGTACGAGACGGAGGTGTACGCGGGGCAGATGGGCGGCGCATCGAACCGCTATTGACGACAGGTGCCAGCGAAGGTCGGCAGGTTTTCAAGATCGCTCCGCTGAAATAGGAGAAAGCATGAATCCAAGAGTAGCGGCAGTGCGGGCCAATACCGATTTTTCGATTACGTTGGTGTTCACAAACGGGGAAGTGCGCCGCTTTGATGTCAAACCCTATTTGAACAAAGGTTTCTTCCGGGAATTGCAGGATATGGGCGCATTCCATTCAGTCCAGCCGTTTCTGGGAAGCATTCAGTGGCAGGGCGGGCAGGATTTTTGTCCGGATACACTGTACGAAGATAGCGCACCCGAGGTTGGCGGGCTTGAGCCAATGCCTCATGAGAGGATCGCCGCCTGATTCCGTTGCGGCAGCGTCCAGTTTCAGACCGATGGCCGGACGCAGTTCGCATATGAGACGCATCTGTTTTGTGGACGGATGGAGCTGATTGGCAGGCGGTTCATTTCACACTTCGCAATCCGAAATCCGCAATCGACTCCACACACCAATTGTCGTTTGGCCTCCAAAGAGATTGAGGGGTAAAATACAGGAGTCGCCGCCAATTCACAGAGGGGGAACTAAAATGGCGTCTACTCCACAGCCGGCCGCAGCGCCAACTGGCGTCCTGCGCAGCCGGAACTACCAATTCTATATCCTCACTTTCATGGGCGTTGTCGCGCTCATGGATCAGTATCTCACGACTGTCGAAAGCACGGCCATTCCCTATCTCCTGGCCGACTATCAGATCGAGGCCGCTGATTTCGCCAGCCTGAAGGCCCGCTTTCTGATCATCACCTTCTTCGTATTTGCGCTCAACGCCCTCAACGATCTGTTCGGGCGCAAACCGGCCATCCTGGTCTTGATCCTATTGATGGGACTGTCTTCACTGGCGCTTGTTTTCTTGACGCCCACTCTGCTGCTGTTTATGACCTTCTATGCCCTGGCCATGTTCGCCACCGTGTCGAACATGTGGACCATCGCGGTGGGTGAAGAGTCGCCAGGTCAGAAGCGGGCGCGCTACACGGCGATCGTTTTCGCCATCGGTCTGCTACCGGTACAGGCTTATTTGCCGCTGATCCTGGTGCAGCGACTGGGGTTGAACTGGCGCTGGACATACGGGGTTGCGTTCATCCTCCTGATACCGGCCCTGGGGCTGTGGCTGTTCATGAAGGAAACCGGACGCTACCGCCAGATCAGGACGGAGCGCAAGACAAGGCCGGCCTGGCGCGACCTGACCGGGTTGGGCAAGCTGGAGCGGGCAGACCTGCGCTACGTCGTCCTGGCCGCAGCCGTTGGCCTTGGCGTGCTGGTGGCCATCACGCTGGCGTTCTGGTCGGGCTACTTCTTTATGAAGGTGCGCGGGTACACACTGGCGGGGTGGTCGTCTGTTTTCTTTGGCATTCTGGCCTTTCAGATCGTGGGCAGTCTGAGCGGCGGTTGGCTGATGGACCGGGTGGGGCGGAATCGCCTGTTCATCGCTGGCGGCCTGGGCATGAGCGTGATGCTGGCTTCCTTTGGCTTCCTCCCTCCGGCGCTGCTTCCCTTCGTCTGCGCGGCAACCGGCTTCCCCATCGGGATCGTCTCGACCTGGCTCGTGGTCTACATCCCTGAGATCTTCCCGACCGAGCGGCGTGGCGTCTGCGTAGGCTGGGTGATGTCGCTGGTGCGCCTGTCCTATGTGGTTGGGCCGGCCCTGGCGGCGCTGCTGCTGCGGCGCTTCCCCACCATGGAAGGGTTCTGGGTTGCGGCCGGGTTGGTCATGCTGGTCCCGGTCGCCATCGTCTTCTTCGTGCGGCCCTTCGAGACGCGCGGCCTGGAGTTGGAGGCAATTGCCGCGCGGCGATGAACAGCGACGACTGACCAAGGACCGGGGACGAAGAGAATCGCCAGATCAGTGCTGCGTCTGGGCCAGACGCGAACAGAGATGCCAACTTTCTGGAAAGTTGGCATCTCTGTCCGCGATTTTTGATAATTTTTTGATAGTTGTCTGCTACGATAGCCCTAAATCGATGCTTCCAGACCGAATATCCAGCGACAACAGTCGGGGGCAATAAGGGAGATGGACAGACCGGGCCGGGATCGACCAACATCCCGGCCCGGTCGCGTCACCGCAGGGCGCCATTTGGCCGGCGCCGAAAACGCCCCGCCTATGGTAAAATACCTCTGCCCTTTGACAACTGAGACCCATCCCTCTTTCCGTGCCGCCACCCTTTGGCAACGACGGCGCACGGAACTTTACTTTTTCGCTGGCAGGTAGTTTCACTATGACTCAATCACCCTGGCTGGATTCACTGAACGAACGACAGCTCGAAGCGGTCACACACCGGGCCTCCCCCCTCCTTGTCCTAGCCGGCCCCGGCAGCGGCAAAACTCGCATCCTCACCCATCGCATCGCCTGGCTCATCCGGGAAAAAGGGGCGCGCCCCGAACAGATCCTGGCGGTGACCTTCACCAATCGGGCAGCCGAAGAAATGCGCGAGCGGCTGGCCTCACTCTTGGGCGACGAGGCCGGCCGTGTCTGGATCTACACCTTTCACGCCGCGGCAGTGCGCATCTTGCGGCGCTTCGGCGCCGCCATCGACATCGACCCTGGCTTCGCCATCCTCGATGAAGACGAACAGCGCCATGTCCTCAACCGCGTCCTCGGCCAGCTCGACCTCAGCCGTGAGGTCTTTCCCACCGGCCAGATCCTCGGCTATCTCGCCCGCTGCAAAAATGCCCTTCTCGACCCGGCCAACGCCGCCAACGAGCGCGATGAAGGCTACGCTCGCATCGCCGACGCCTACCAATCCTGGCTGCGCGAACGCAATGCCCTTGATTTCGACGACCTCATCCACCATGCCGTCCTCTTGCTGCGCCAGAACGAGGAGGTGCGCCAGCACTACCGGCGCACACTCGTTCATGTCCTGGTGGACGAATACCAGGACATCGACGGCGCCCAGTACGAACTGCTCAAACTACTGGCGCCGGTGAGCAGCAGCATCACCATCGTCGCCGATGACGACCAGTCGATCTACGGCTGGCGTGGGGCCAACCCCAGGCTGATCGATGACTTCAGCGACCGCTATCGCCCGCACATCGTCAAACTCGACACCAGCTACCGCTGCCCACCCAACATCCTCTACGGCGCCCAACGGTTGATCACCCACCAGCGCAGCCAGGAACGCCAACGCTTCATGCGCAGCGAAAAGGAGGGGGAAGCGCCGATCTACCATTACATCTTCAACGACCTGGCCCAGGAAAAACGCTGGCTGACGACACTGGTGCGCCGGCTGATCGACGAGCGCGGCTACAAACCCGGCGACATCGCCATCCTCTACCGCACGCACCAGTTGGGCGACTCTACCGAGCAGGCGTTGACCGAGGTCGGCTTCCAAGTCCAACGCCTGCACAAAGACAGCTTTTTCGACCTGCCCGAACCACGCGAGATCGTCCGCTTTTTGCAGGTCATGCGCGCGCTCAGCGAAGAAAACTTCACCGCCGCCGTCAACTACCCACTCCGGCAGATCGACGAATTGACCATGATCCAATTGCGCCGATTGGCCGAGGCGCGTGGCTGCGACCTGGTCGAAGTGGCCCGCCGGCCGCACGAGTTCCCCGAACTCAGCCCCCTCACCCGCGCCCACCTGCACAACTTCCTGCAATGGGTGGACGCCCTCCCCGCCGCCGATGCCGAGGCGACAACGGCCGTGCGCTCGCTCTTCCAACTACTGGAACAACTGCGGTCGCCCTGGCGCGGGGACGACAGCGGCCAAATCGAAGACCTGATCGCCTTCACCGACTATGGCGCCGAGGCGCAAACGCTGGCGACCGCCATCGCCGAGTATCGCCCGATCTTCATCGTCCACCCCGCCACTCTCGACGGCCACGCCGCCGCCGCCATCCTCCACCATGCCTTGCTGAGCTATCTGGATGCGGAGGCGCGCACCCTGACATTCGACGAACTCCGACCCGCCGCCCTGCCGCCCGCCGCCGTCGTCATCACCCTGGGCGACTCCGCCCCCGACCTGCCGCAAACCATCCTCAGCGTTGGCAGCGGCGATGGGCCGGTGGGCCTCGCCCTGGCGGCCTGGCGTCTGGCCCAGACCCTTCTCGTCGGCTATGAAACGCTGCACAAAGGCGTCTTTGTCGTCTACGATGTCGAGACCACCGGCACCCATGCCCGTCGCGACGAGATCATCGAGCTTGCCGCCGCCCGTTATCACGACCAACGCCCTGCCGACGAGGGCTTCCGTAGCTTCGTCCGCCCCGAACGCGGCTACATCCCCCCTGCCGCCACCCAGGTGCACAACATCCGTTTCGAGGAGGTGGCCGACAGCCCCGCCATCGCCGACGTCCTGCCCCGATTTCTCGACTACGTGGGGCAGGATACGGTGGTCGGCCACAACATCGCCCGCTTCGACAACCGCTTCATCGACCGCGCCCGCGGTCTCGGCCCCGACCGGCGTGGCTTCAACCCGCACTATGTGGACACCCTGCGCCTGGCCCGGCGCCTGCTCCCCGGCGAAGAGCGACACTCACTCGAGGCCGTGCGCCGCGGCCTGGGCCTGAGCGAGGGCGTGAACCACCGCGCCGAGCGCGATGTGGAGCAAACGGCCGAGGTTTTCTTCGCCCTGGTGCACCGCCTGCTGGCCGAAAAGGAGCGCGAAGCCCTGGCCGAGGCCCTGCCCCTGGTCGCCCTGGCGAATTCGACCCTGGACATACCCGCCGGCAGCGAACAACGCGCCCTACTGGATGGCGCCGCCCGCATGTTGGCGGCCGGGCGCGGGCAACCGCTGTTGGATGACCTGCTGGCCACCCTCCCCGCCCCCCTGCAAGCCCCGGCCCAGGCGCAGGCGCTGACCCTGGCCGGCCATGAACCGCCCACAACCGACGAGGATGCAGCCTGGGCCGATTTGCAGCAAGCCTTCGCCGCCCATCTCGATGCCTTCCGCCGCTACAGCAGCGACCGTTCGTTGACAGCATTCATCGACTACCAGGCCCTGCTCACCAGCCTGGACACCGAAGCCCACACCCAGGACGAAGACCGGATCACGTTGATGACCCTGCACAACGCCAAAGGCTCTGAGTTCCCGGTCGTGATCATTACCGGCGTCGAACACGAACATCTGCCGCTGTGGCGCGCCCTCGACGACGCCGAGCAGATGGCCGAGGAGCGCCGCGTCTTCTATGTGGGCCTGACGCGCGCCCAAGAAGCCGTCTATCTCTTCTCTGTGCGCGACCGCGAGGACGGCTTCAACCGCTCCCCCTCGCGTTTCACCTTCGAGATCCCCTCCCCCTACATCCGCCACTTCAACGTCGACGCCCAAAACCGGATGCGGGAGATGAAATAACCCGACCCCAGGCGCTGCCCTGCGCCCCGCCGGTCGCCCTCCACCTGTGCGAGCGACGATGGCGCCGCCAGGAGCAGGATGGCCCCGGTCAGAGCCGCGTCCTCGCCCACGTTGACGCCGGTGGTATGCGCCCGCCACACCAGCCCGGCCAGAAACAGACACACAAAGGCATACAGCGCCTGCTCGCGCTCACCCTCGATCTTGCCCGACGCAAACGAAAAAGCGGCCGGCAGGGCGATGACCGTGAGGATGCCGTAGAGGATGTGCATGGCCGGCCGGACGAGCACGGCATCGCGGTTCAGGAACAGCCACATATACGCGCCCACCAGCCCCTGCGCGATCAGCAGGAGTTCGCCGACGAGCAACAAACCGCGATAGCTGGCATCGACGCTGCGGTGCTGCCGCCAGCGCCACAGGCCCCACACCCCGGCGATGAGCATGAACAAAAGCGCAGAATTACCGATCCGGACATGAAATTGGTCGATTGGCATCAAAAAATTCCTTCAACACGGAACACGGAACACGGAACACTCCTCAATACCCCAACCTCTGCAACTGCCCCTCATCCAGGCCGAAATGGTGGCCGATCTCGTGCAAGACCGTGCGGCGCACCTGATCCTGGATGGCTTCGGCGGTGCGATGGTAACGCACCATCGGGTACATGAAGATCGTGATCCGGTCGGGCAGGATGAGGTTGTAACCCTGTGTGCGCCCGGTGAGGGGGATGCCCTCGTAGAGGCCATACAACGCCTCGCCGGGGCGCATGCGCATGGCCTGACGCTGGGCCGGGCTGGGCCATTCCGCCACCGTCACGGCCACATTTTCCATGCGCTGGGCAATGGCCGGGGGCAGGGTGGTCAGGGCGGCTTCGACCAGTTCGGCGAAGGCGTCGAGGCTGAGGGGGGCGGGGACTTCGGGCATGGGAGTGAGGAGAGCAGGGGAGTGAGGGGAGAGTATCACAGAAAGCCCCAACTCCCAAGCCCCACCTCACCCCGCTTCTGCCGCCCGCGCGATTGTTGTCGATATTTCTTGGTCTTTCTATAGACAAAAGTGTGACAAAATACTGAAGCCCGTCAGATTGATGTGCTATGATCGCCGTACTACCTCACTCGACCGCACATCTCCCCCTGATTGCACACCCAACCATGAAAGGCAAACACGTTCTCATCTCCGGCGGCACCTCCGGCATCGGCAGGGCCACGGCCCTGGCCCTGGCCCACCAGGGCGCCGTCGTCACCATCATCGGCCGGAACGAGCACAAAAGCCGGGAAACGGTGGACGCCATCCGCGCCCAGACCGGCAACCCGCAAGTGGCCTACCTGCTGGCCGACCTCTCCTCCACAGCCCAGACCCTGGCCGCCGCCCAGGAATTCAGGCGCCAACACGATCGCCTGGACGTGCTGATCAACAACGCCGGGGCCATCTTCTTTGCCCGCGGCGAGAGTGCGGATGGGATCGAAAACACCTTCGCCCTCAACCATCTGGTCGGCTACTTCCTGCTGACCCAACAATTGCTCGACCTCCTGCGTCAGAGCGCCCCCGCCCGCATCATCAATGTCTCTTCAGGCGCGCACGAGGCCGCGAAGATGGCTTGGGACGACCTCGAACTGCGTTCCGGCTACTCCGGCTTCCGCGCCTATGCCCAGTCCAAGCTGGCCAATGTCCTCTTCACCTACGAACTGGCCCGGCGGCTGCACGGAACCGATGTGACCGTGAATGCCTTGCATCCTGGTGTGATCGCCACCAACTTCGGCGCCACCAACAACAATCGTTTCTTCCAACTGGGTCAGAAGCTGTTCAAGCCTTTCCTGACCAGCGTGGACAAAGGCGCTGCCACCAGCGTCTTCCTGGCCTCCGCCGCCGAGGTGGAGGGCGTGACCAGCAAATATTTCCAGGATAAGCGCGCCCGATCCTCGGCGCCGGCCAGCGACGACGAAGCCAGCCAGCGACGCCTGTGGCAGATGAGCGAGGACCTGTTGGCCCCGTTCCTGGAGCGCCCTGCACCTGCCGTTTTCGCGCCAACGGCCGCCCCCCTCCCTACCGCCCTGGCTCCGATCTGATCCGATGATGAAACCACAACCCATCCCACCCCAACCCGGCCAGGAGTCTGTCTGGGACTATCCCCGCCCGCCCCGCTGCGAGCCGACGTCCAAACGGATCGTGGTCGTGTTTGCTGGCGTCACCATCGCCGACACGGTGGCGGCCAAACGTGTGCTCGAGACCAGCCACCCGCCCGTCTATTACATCCCCACCGCCGACATCGACATGCGCCACCTGCGCCGGGCCGCCGGCGGCTCAGTGTGCGAATGGAAGGGGCTGGCCGAGTATTATGATGTGGTGGTGGGGTCGCGGGTGGCCGAGCAGGCCGCCTGGGCCTATCCGCTACCGACGCCCGCCTTTGCGGCCATCGCCGGCCACCTGGCCTTTTATGCCGGCCTGATGGACGCCTGCACGGTGGCTGGCGAGCGGGTGCGGCCTCAGCCCGGCGGCTTCTATGGCGGCTGGATCACGAGCGACCTGGCCGGCCCCTTCAAGGGCGAGCCGGGGAGCATGGGCTGGTAGGCGACGCCAATTCCATCGCCGGCTGGCGTCGGAAGCAGAAGGGTGGGGTGTTGGATCGTAGATGGGCAGCGGAGGGCCGCTCCAGCCACGAACCAACACCCCAAGAGGATCCACGCGTCAGGGAATGTAGACGACCGTGAGCGTGGCCGGCTGGGCCTGATAGCTTTCCAGGCTATCCATGTTCACACGGCCGGCGGGGCCGCTGGTTTGGATGGCCAGGTAGCCCCGGCCGTCCCCCGGGTAGCCCCGGCCGTCCCCCGGGTAGCCCCGGCCGTCCCCCGCAGCCCAGGCCGCGACCTGCGACCGGGCATCGACCACAACCGTGGCCGGCGTGCTGGGCACGGCCAGGGCGGCGCCGGGGTTGTAGAAGCTCAGGGCTCCGGCGAGCACGTCGGCGCCGGTGACTGTGAGCGGGTCGAAGGCGCTGACGTTGGCCACCTGCACGGTCTTGCCCAGGGCGCCGCTCTTGTTCTCGACCCTGTGCAGGGTCAACTGGGCCGAGAGCAGCTGCACGCCGGCGGGCAGCTGGCTGCGGTCGAAGGCGAGGAGGATGTTGTCCAGCCCGGTGGTGCGGGAGGTGAGGATGGCGGCGGTGTTGTAGTTCACCAGGGGGGCGCCGGTGTTGACCCAGGTATCGGCCAGCAGCGGCAGGGTGATGGCGGCCGTCTCGACCACGGGCAGGGTGTTGGAACTGAAGGTTCCCTGCGGGGTGATCAGGCGGTGCTGCACGGCCCCGGCGCGGGCGCTGACCTCGACCTGGAAGCTGAAGGAGGCCGTCTGCTGATCGGCGATCTCCCCGGCCCAGGCCACGGCCACGACGCCAGGATGGGTCGCCTGCGCGGCCAGATCGTAGCCCATGGCGGCCAGTTGCCCGGCCGTGAGCGGGAAGGCGCCGTTGCTGGCGCTGCCGGCCACGTATTGCACCTCTGTATCCAGCGGCACGAGCAAGAAAGCGTCGTAGGCGGCGCCAGAGTAGTTGGTGGCTGCGGCCGCGACTGTGATCGTAGAGCCGGTGACCAGCGGGTCGGCGTCGGTGTGCTGGCTGATGCTGCCCAGCCAGGCCGGAATGGCGAGTTCTTCTTCCAGGCGCACCTGGTCGAGCCTGAACATGCCGGCGGCGCCATCGGGCAGGTCGAAGCCGTAGCCATGCACGGCGGTGAGGTCGAGGCCGTCATCGGGCGCGCCAGCGGGCTGCGCGGCGCTGCGATGGAAGAAAGCGAAGGGGAGTTCCACTTTCTGCCAGCCGGCCACATCATCCACGAAACTGGCCTGGAAACGCTCGGCCGTGTCCGCGGCCTGGTAGACGCGTACGTAATCGACCGCCAGGTTCTGCGGGAAGGTCATCCCCTCGGCGATGGGGCCGCCGAAGTTGCCGCCGATGGCCAGGTTGAGGATGAGATAGAAGGGATGGTTGTAGACCCACTCGTGCGGGGCCACGTCGGCGGGGGTGGCGTTGTGATAATTGACGCCATCGACGAACCAGTGGATCTCGTCCGGCCCCCACTCCACGGCGAAGGTGTGGTAGTTGCCGGCCACGCCGCCGGGGAGGTTGAGCGTGGCGCCGAAGCCGGAGCCGCCGGAATAGCCCGGCCCGTGGATGGTGCCGAACACGTCGTTCGGGAACTTGCTGACGTATTCCATGATGTCGATCTCGCCCGATTGCGGCCAGCCGACTTCGTCGATATTCGTGCCCAGCATCCAGAAGGCGGGCCAGAGGCCGGCGGGGCCGGGCGGAACCAGGGCGCGGGCCTCGATGCGGCCATATTCGAATTCGTTCTTCTGGGCCGAGATCAGGCGGGCGGAGGTGTAGTCGCAGGGGCCGTACCAGCATTGGCGGGCGTCGCCATCGGCGGTCTCTTGCAGCGAGAGGATGAGGTTGCCGGCGCCATCGTTGCTGGCGTTAGCCGGGTCGTCGCTGTAGAACTGGAATTCGCCGTTGCCCCAGCCGGGGATGCCGTACATGGTGCCATCGCCGATCTGGTGCGTCCACTTGTTCGGGTTGGGTGGCGTCCCCGCTGGCCCGTCGAATTCGTCGCTCCAGACCATGACCCAATCGGTGGCGGGCGTCTCGCCAGTGCTGGCGGCGACGTTGTCCTGCAGTTCCACCGTGACCCGCTCGCCGTTGCCGGCGCCGTAGTACCAGAAGCTGAGACCGTCGTGGGCGCTCCAGTCCTGCGGCTGGGTGAAGGTGCGGGCGAAGCTGGCCGGCGCGGCGGTGGTATCGAACTCGCCGCTGAGCACGCCTTCATAGGCGTCCTGGCCGGGCCGGGCGGCGGCATCCCCAGCCATCAACTCGCTGGCGGCCAGCGTCACATCGCCGGCGGCGGTGAAGGGCTGCCAGCCCTCGAAATCATCGATTAGGGTGGGGTCGACGGGGTCGTTGTCCTCGATTGTTACCAGCGCCCGGATCGAGAAGCCCAGGTCGGCGCCGGCAGGGTTGCGGAGGTTGAGCATGAGAGCGCGGTCGCCATCGTGCTTGCTGTTGTCGAAGCTGGCGACGCTGAAGCTGGCCTCGCTCTCGCCCGGCGCGAAGGTCAGTGTGCCGCTCACGGGCGTGAAGTCGCGACCGGGCCGGGCCGTGCTCTCGGCGGAAACGTAATCGACGCTGACGGTCTCGGTGGCGGCCCTGCTCAGGGCCACGGTCACATCCACGCTGGCGCCCTCGACCACGCTGTAGCTAATGGCCCCGAATTCGATTTCCAGCGGCGTGTCGCCGTCGCCGACCTTGCCGTAGAGGGTGACGTCATCGACGAAGTAGCTCTGGCTGCCCATATCCACCGCGCCAAAGCCGCCGATGGCGTAGCCCCAGACCTCATCCAGGGTCAGGCCGTCGTTGGGGGCGCCGTTGCCGATCTCTTTGCGGTGGAACTCGGAGAAGGGGATGGTGAAGAACTTCCAGCCCGTGAAGGTGTCGGGGATGTCCACCGACCAGCGTTCGGCGTCGTCGCGGGTGGAGCCAGGGTTGCGGTTCTCGGCGATGTCGACGAAGAGGACGCCGCCGGTGTTGTTGCCGTACAGCCAGAAGCAGATGCCTTCATAGCTCGACCAGTCTTGCGCCACCCAGGTATCGGCGGCCTCGTTGCTGAAGGCGTGGGTGGTGCCCGCCCACTGGCCGGAGCCGATGGTCAGGTCGAGTTGCAGCACAGTGTTGGGGTCGCTTGCGCCGGGCACGACGGCAGGCGGGGCCGTGGTCACGGTCACGGCCGCCGAGGCGGCAGGGTGATTCCAGGTCACAAAGCCGACGCCGTTGCCATCCGCATCTGTGCCCGCGGGCAGTTCGGCCAACTCGAAATCATCGACGACAGTGGTGCGCACGAGCAGGCCGACGTTGTCGACGAAGTAGCTCTGGCTGCCCATATCGACCGCGCCAAAGCCGCCGATGGCGTAGCCCCAGACCTCGTCCAGGGTCAGGCCGTCGTTGGGCGCGCCGTTGCCGATCTCTTTGCGGTGGAACTCGGAGAAGGGGATGGTGAAGAACTGCCAGCCGCTGAACGTGTCGGGGATGTCCACCGACCAGCGTTCGGCGTCGTCGCGGGTGGAGCCGGGGTTGCGGTTTTCGGAGATATCGACGAAGAGCACGCCGCCGGTGTTGTTGCCGTAAAGCCAGAGGCTGAGGCCCTCGTAGCTCGACCAGTCCTGCGCCACCCAGGTATCGGCGGCCTCGTTGCTGAAGGCGTGGGTGGTGCCCGCCCACTGGCCGGGGCCGATGGCCAGGTCGAGTTGCAGCACGGTGTTGGGGTCGGGCAAGCCGGGCACGGCGGCAGGCGGGGCAGTGGTCACGGTCACGGCCGCGGAGGCGGCGGGGTGATTCCAGGTGACGAAGCCGACGCCGTTGCCGTCCGCATCCGCGCCCGCGGGCAGTTCGGCCAGCTCGAAGTCATCGATCAGGACCGACTTGCCGGAGAGGATGGGGGCGTCGTTGTCGGCGATGGTGAGCGTGGCCTCGCTGCGAGCGCCCAGGCTGGCTCCGTTCGGATTGGCCAGGGTGACGACCACGGTCTCGTCCTCCTCCTCGCTGGCGTCGTCGATGGCGGCGAGGACAAGGGTCTGCTCGGTGACGCCGGGCGGGAAGGTGAGGGTGGAAACCGGCGGGGTGGTGAAGTCATCGCCGGCGGTGGCCGTGCCGCCCGTGACTGCGAAATCAACCGTCACGGTGGTGGCGCTGGCGGCGCTGAGGGCGACAACCAGGCTGGCCTCGCCGCCTTCCTCGACCGCGTAGTCGCGTTGGGCGAAGCCGACGGTGAGGGCCGGTTGGCCGTCACCGAAGAGGGCGACATGGTCGAGATAGGTGGTGCGCTGGCCGCCGGGCAGGGCCAGGGCGTAGGCTTGCACCTCGGTGAGGGTGAGGCCGTCATCAGGCGCGCCGCCGGGTTGGTAGGCATAGTCGCGGAAAAAGGCCGCCCAGGGAAGGCTGAGGAAGCGCCAGCCGGCGAAGTTGTCCACGAATTCGTAGGCGAAGCGCTCGGCGGAGTCGCCGGGCACAGCCGGATTGGGGTTGTCGCTGAGGATGAGGCGATACGTGCCGCCGCTGTTGCCGCCTCTGAACCAGAAGCCCAGGCCGTTGTAGCCGCTCCAATCCTGGCCGCCGAGGTTGTTGCCGGCGCCCGCGCCCCAGCCGGCGGAGTTGTAGGCGATCTCCAGCACGTTGTTGGGTTTCAGGCCGGGCACGGTGTCGGTGGGCACGATGGTGGTGTTGACGAAGGTTCCGCTGCCGTAGTCGCCGTATTGGAACCAGGTGGGGGGCAGTTCCTGTTCGAAATCGTTCACCGCCTGGAATGTGACCAGGCGCACCTCGTCGAGGGCGATGGTGGCGGCGCCGTTGGGTAGGGCCAGGGCGTAGGCCTGCACCTCGGTGAGGGTGAGGCCGTCGTCGGGGGCGCCGCCGGGCTGGTAGGCCCAGTCGCGCACAAACGCACCCCAGGGGATGAGGATGTGCCGCCAGCCAGCGCTGTTGTCGGCAAATTCGTGGACGAAGCGCTCGGCCGAGTCGCCGGGCACGGCGGGGTTGGGGTTGTCGCTGAGGATGAGGCGGAAGGTGCCGCCGCTGGCCGCGCCGCGGAACCAGAAGCTGAAGCCGTCATACTGGCTCCAATCCTGGCCGCCGAGGTTGTTGCCCGTGCCCGCGCCCCAGCCGGCGGAGTTGTAGGCAATCTCCAGCACGTGGTTGGGATTCAGGCCGGGCACGGTGTCGGTGGCGACGATGGTGGGGTTGATAAAGGTTCCGCTGCCGTAGTCGCCGTATTGGAACCAGGTGGCGGGCAGGCCGCTCTCGAAATCATCGAGGACGGGGGGATCGCCGGCAGGCTGGGCGAGGGCGAGCGGGCCGGCCAGGGCCAGCAGCAGGAACAGGCCGAACAACAAGGAAAGGAAGAGGAGGCGATGGCGCTGAGGCATGGGTGAAAATCCTTGAGTGATGGGGGATGGTGGAAACAAGTCGGATGGAAGTCGGCGGCGCCAATAGAGGCACGGCGCGCGGCTACGCCGGTTCGGTCGCATCGATCTGTTGCATGAACGCTTTGGGCCGGCGATTTTCATCGTACAGGCCCCAATGCTTTTCAGGTTCCAGGGCGTCGGGGGAGCCTTTCCAGGGTTCATCGAAGGCTTCGAAGATGAAGGTCAAGATCCTGTCTGCCTGCGTCCACTGCCTGAGTTGCTGAAGGTAACTGGTTTGTAGCGCCTCGGAGGCGTTCGTGGGGTCGATGCCGCGCCCATTGGAGGCCGTGGGCCACCCTGCTTCGGTGATGATCACAGGCTGGTCGGGATAGCGCCTGGCAACCGCGTCGTAATTGGCCTTGCTATAGTCGAGCGCCTCGGCAATCGTGCGATACTCCCACACGGGATAGGTGTGCACCGAGATGAAATCCAATTCCGCCGCCAGCGGGCCGAGCTTGGTGATCCAGGGGACATAGTTGTCGCAAAATGTCACCGGCTGCCCGACGGCAGCCTTGATCCGGCGAACATAGCCGATCAGGCTGTCCACCGAGACCAGGTGATCGCTCCATTCCACCGCCGCTTCATTGCCGGCGGAGACCGAAAAGACACTATCGGGATAGCGCCTGGCCAGATCGATGAGCCGGTCGACTTGTCTGCTGTTTGCCCGGCGATTGGCGCGCAACGTGCGCGGGCTGAAGTCTGCTCCCCACGGGCAATTGGGGTTGCTCATTTCCGCCGCCATGTCCACCCCCAACATGACCCGCATGGCCAGGCCTTCGTCCTGGATGACTTGCAGCGTTTTCTCGGCGTGCTCGCTGCAATCATACAAGCGGATCAAGGACCAGTTTTTGGCCAATAGCAGCAGATCTTGTCTGATTTCTTCATAACTTGGATAGATGGCCTGGCGAGGGTCCTGGCCATCACGATAGCCGGAATAGCAGATCGCCCAACCATCGGAGATAATTGCCGAAATTGGTGTCTTTTCTGCCAACGAACTAGACATATTTCAATCTGCCCTCCGCATCCATAAGCCCCCAATAGGCCCCTACATCGCCTTCATCAGCTGTTTTCCAGTTTTCGTCGAAAGCCGAGAAATAGAACATCTCGATGCCCTGCTCCTCGGCCCATTGATAGGCGTTGATGAAATAGCGAAGGGCGCTTTCGTAAGAAGGCGTTGCCTCGCGCTGGCCCGATCCGAGATTGGGCCAGCCTGTCTCGCTGATGACCACCTTTTTGCCTTTGGCCGCCCCGACCGCCTGCCGATACATCTCCTTCATGTAGACCAGGGCGTGCGCGGCGGGATAGCCCTCCCAGAAGGGATAGCAGTTGGCAAAAATCACATCGCAGGCAGCGCTGACGCGTGGGTGATCCACGAATAGAAAATACGCGTCCACATATCCCACCGGCACGCCCGGCGCCCCGGCTTTGGCCCGCGCGATGGCGTCGATCAGTTCATCTTCTGGCAGCTCATCCCGCAGCAAGACTTCATTGCCGATGGCCAGCAGGTTGGCGTGTCCTGCCCTGGCAACAGCGATGGCGTTCTGTATTTCCTGTTCATTCTGGTCGCGGTCTTCTCCCAACCATGCCCCCACCAGCGTCTTCAGCCCATACGCCGTGGCCAGGCGGGGGATCAACTCATTGCCTTTGGTGCAGGAGAAGATACGGATCCAGTGGACATAGGGCTGGACAAGGCGGAGGCGTGCGCTGATCTGCGCCTCGTCGATGTGCGCGCCAGGCCCTTGTCCTTCCACGTAGGGACTGAAGCAGAGGCCATGGATTTTGCGTTCCAGGATGTCGCCCACCAGGGCTTTCAGTTCGGCGATGGAATGACTGGCGACGTCGATCCCCGCCAACGATCGATAGGGATAGGCTCTTCTGGTCACTTCGCTTTCAACTCCGTTCTTTCTGCTGGGACCCATCACCGGCAGGCATGGTTCTTGCGCCGTAACTGCTCAGCCTGTCTGGATTGTTGCCACGAATTGCACGAATTTGACGAATTTTGCTTATGATCATTCGTGTAATTCGTGTAATTCGTGGCAGAGGCTGAGTAGTTACCTTGCGCCTAGGCCGGTGACCTGCACGCGTACAACCTCTCCGTCGCGCTGCAAGAGATGCCGCGTCGTCGCCGCATCCAGGCAATGACTCGACATCCTGGTGGAGCGACCGTTGCGGTAGACGACTTCGATCTGTTGCTCGCCGCCACGCTGATAGACGATCGGCGTCTGGCAGAAGGTGAAGACCAGTGAGCCGGGGGGAAGCGACAGGGTGGTGGCATCTCCCTGCGGGTTGAAACAGGTGAATTCGTGCTCTGTGGGCAGGAACTCGTCTGGGTGCAGCAGGGTGGGCGCAAAGCAGAGCCGCCCTTGCTGCAATCTGACGCCCAGTTCCCCCCATCGGCTCAGGATGCCTTCCTTGACCTGGCCGGTCATCCCCGGCTGGCTGGCGCCGCCGCCCATGGGCGTGTGCGAATAGGGATCGGTGGGGAAGGCGCCGTAGTTGAGCGGCGTCTTGTTGAAGCCGATGCCGGCGCGGATGTCATCATAGGCCGCGGCCAGGGCCTCGATCACTCCCGCCTCGGCGCCGAGGTCTACGGCTTGCTGGTAGCATTCCTGCGCGGCCAGCAACAGCTTCGAGACCATGTGCCAGTAGACGCTGCCCAGGCCCTCGTAGGCGAAGAAGGTGCCCGAACGCCCGGTGAAGGTGTGATGGTCGAAGGTGGCTTCGAACAGGTCGAGTATGAACGCCCGTTCCGCCGCGGCCGGCCCGGCGTAGGCCGGCTCCTGGGCCAGCGCATCCAACACGCGGGCCACATCGCCGGCGTTGCGAAAGGCGCCGTGGAAATGGTAGGCGCCGGCCGCATCGCGGATGAGCAGCCGCCTGTCGTTCTGGGCGGCGAGCGCTGCCACCAGGACCGAAGCGCGCACTTTTTCCGCTGGTACATGGTTCTTCTGCAGGAAGCGGGGCAACTGGCGGTGGGGGTAGAGCAGGTAGGAATGCTGGTCGGGGCGATAAAGCTCGCTCTGGCGCAGGCTGCGCAACAGGGTGAGCGCCTCCTCTGGCGCCAACATGCCGGAGGAGAGGATGGCCACCTGGCCCTCCAACATCACGTACAGGCGGCCGATGCCCGCTTCTTCTGGGCGCAGATGCAGGGTGTTGTAGCTGTGATACAGCCCATCGGCGCGGCGATTGCAGCGCAGCGTCTGCTCGATGTAGGCCAGGGCCAGGGCCAGAAAGTCGGCGAGCGTGTGGCGGGGGAGCGTCGCCTGGGCGGGGGGCAGGCCATCCCGGTAGACAGCCGTACGATAGGCGGTGGCCGCCATGCCCAGCGCATCCATCATCCCCCGCCGCTCGTGGTCGCTGAAGCCGGCGGCCAGGCTCTGCCGGCGCTGATCGAGGATGGCGTGGACATCCTCCAGCAGTTCCGCCACCGCCGCATGGACGGGGAAGGCGTCGATCTCGGCCTGCGCCAACAACTCCTGCCAGAAAACGATGAAACGGCGCAGATAGGCCACGGTGACCACCGACAGCCCCTTGCCCACCAGGGCGTTGTTGGCGTCGTTCCATTCCGGGCGCTGCGTGTTCATCCAGATGCCGCCTTCGGGCGCCAGGTTGGTGAGCTTGGCCAGCAGCAGCGTCAGCAGTTTTTCCGTCATCGTGGCGTGGATGACGGCGCCATCGGGGCCGCGCAGCAGGCGGGCATCGGTGCCCAGGGTCGCGAGATCGGCGGTAATGGCCTCATCGCTCTCGTGATCGAACTCGATCGTGTCCTGCCAGTTGGCCAGCATCTCGGTATAGGGGCGCAGGCGGTAGGGCACGTTGGCGTAGGCGAAGATGGGGCGGTTCCACAGCGCCGCCAGCGCGCCGGGGCGCACATGCTCGGCGATTTCCAGCAGTTTTTGCAGATAGATGATCTGGTGATCGCTCCAATAGCCGATGTTGGCCCAGGGATTGTCCGGCTCCGGCGTTTCCCACTCGACGCCGTCGCGGGTGACGCGGTAGGGGTTGTAGCCATCGACGGTGGTGGCGTTGAGGAAGCGGGCCAGCATGCCCTCGCCAAAACCGGGGAAACTGAGGGCCAGCGGCTCCCAGTTCTGGAAGATATCGCGCCAGTTGCCCTGGAAGTCGAAGCGCCGCCTGCCATCCGGCTGGCGCAGGTTGATGGAGAAGCTGTTCCAGGGCCGGCTGGGGTCGCCGTGCCGCCGGCTGAAGGTCAGGGGCAGGTACTCGTAGCACAGCCGGATCAGGTCGGGCGCGCCTGCCTCGGCCGCGCGCTGGTACAGGGTCTGGATGGCCAGTTGCTTCGGCAGGGCGTCGAACCAGTCCCGATGCCGGGCCAGCACCTCGCGATTGCGCGTCTGGACGAAATCGAGCAGGTCGGCGCGGTCGATGCGATAGTTCTGCACGAAGATGCCGCCGCGCATGATGTTGAAGAGGACGTTGGCGTAGTGATAGCTGGTGGTCGTCGCCTGCGCGGTCAGTTGCAGGGCATCGGCTGCCGCGGCCAGCCGCACCAGTTCCTCGGCGCCGGCGGCGATGTCCGCTTCGATCGCGGCGGCGATCTGCGATGGCTCCTGGCCCAGGAGCTGGCGCAGGGCGGCGATGGCGGCGCTGTCCTGGTTCACATCGGCGACCAGTCGCCACTGGCGTTCCTGCACCGCCGGCAAGACGAAATCGGCCTGGACGAAGTAGGCGCCGGCCCTCCCGCACACATCCTCCTCCGGCCTGATCGCTCCGCCCTGCCGGAAGGCATCGACCTGTTCCGGGCTGAGCAGATGCCGGGCATTCTCCAGCCCCGTCTGCCAGACCACGGTCGCTTGCAGCGATTCGCTCGGCTCGGCCCGGTCGGTGAGGGTGGCGCTGAGGGCGAAGAGGCCCAGCCCGGTGGCGGGGTCGAGTTCGTTGCGTTTGTAGGCGTTCAGCAGGTTGCTGAGGGTGTTTTGCAACAGCGGGGTGGCGCCAAAAGGCAGGATGTTTTGCAGGCCGTCCAGCAGCTCGACCTGGCAATCCTCCCGCCCCTGGTTGTGCAGCCAGCAGGCGCGGACGAAGCCGAAGCGCTCGCCGGTGTGCCAGGCGCTGCGCAGCCGCAGTTGCAGATCGTGGTTGATCTCCTCGAAGACCAGTTTGTTGCCGTAGATGTTCTTATAGAGATGGCGTTCGCAGCGGTAGACGCCGGCGTAGCGCGGCGAAAACGGCTCCCACAGGTAGGTGCGCCCCTGCCGGGTCAGGCGCAGGATGGTTTTGGGGCCGGTCAGCTCGGCATGGGCGGTGATCTTGTCCACCGTTTCGTAGGGAAACAGGGCCGAGTCGGCGTTGACCCGCCCGGCCGAGAGGCCGCCGGAGCTGGAGATGAACAGCCAGTGGTCGCCGCTGCTCACCAGGCTCATGAAAAAGGGCGGCATCTGGTCATAGTGCGAGATGCGGTAGTAGGTCTCGCCGAACAGCTGCACGAACTCCCCCGTCACCGTTTTGGACTTGTCGATCAGCGGCGTGTTGCCGATCCAGAGTGGGGTGGTTGCGTGGGTCATGGGAGGAATGTCCTCATTGATAGGTGTCTGGCTAAAGAGATAATCCTCGGTCCTGAAACGTGATGCGTGAGGCGTGAGGCGGGAGGCGTGATGCGTGAGGCGTGATGCGTGAGGCGTGAGGCGTGAGGCGTGATACGTGAGGCGTGAAAATCGCCGCCGTTTTCTCACGTTTCACGCTTCACGCTTCACGGTTTATGACCTTCATAACAAATCAACCTATGCCCGTCACCCGAACCCAATCGACCGCCAGCCGCACCTGGTCTTGCTGGATCAGGCGCACGGTGGCGGCGGGCAGGCCGAAGGCGGGGCTGTGTAGGCCGTTGGTTTTGAACGGGTAGACGCCGCCCAAAGCGACGTTCAGGATCAGAAACTCCGGCGCCGCGAAGACCCAGGGGCCGACAAAGTCGATCATGGGGCGGGTGATGCGGTAGACGGTGCGGCCATCGACCGTGAAATGGAGTCGATCGGGCTGCCAGTCCACGGCGTAGACATGCCAGCCGGCGGCGCTCTCGGCCGACCAGCCGGCGGCGTCCTCGTCCGCGGGGAAATAGAACCTGTTCACCAGCCCCGTCTCGCCAAAATAGCCCGGCCCGTGCGCGGCGGCGCTGACCCAATCGGGTTCGCCCACATATTCCAGGATGTCGATCTCGCCGGTGTCGGGCCACTGGCCATAGCCCAGCATCCAGAAGGCGGGCCACACACCGATCCCCGCCGGCAGCCTGATGCGGGCGGCGGCTGTGCCGTAGGTGAAATCGAACTTCGAGCGCGTGTCGATGCGCCCGGAGATGAAGTCGAAACGCTGGCCCTGCGGCGAGAGGAAGCCGGGGCGATGGCGCGGGTGGATGATCAGGGCGCCGTGATACGCGCCCAGCGTTTCATCCCCGCTCGAGAGATAAAGGGTCTCGGGGGAATCGACATAGGCCTGCTGTTCCTGGTTGAAGATGGTTCCGGTGACGTGCACATTCCATTGCGAGCGGTCGAGTTCAGCCCCGTCGAAGTCGTCGAAGAAGAGGATGTCGGAGTCAGCCGGGTGGGGCGCAGTGAGTTTTGGCATCGGTCGGCTCAGGGAGTGGGTTGGTAGACCCGGACGAAATCGACATAGACGTTGGCGGGGAAGGGGGTGTCCGGGCTAATCAGGCCGCCCAGCGTGCCCCCGACGGCCAAGTTGAGGATCATGAAGAAGGGCTGGTCGAACACCCACCTGTCCGTCCCCACATCGGCGCGGGTCAGGGTGTGGTAGGCTTCGCCATCGAAGAACCAGCGGATCTGCTCGGCGCTCCACTCGACGGCGTAGGTGTGGAAGGCGTCGGCGATCTCTTCCTTTTGCAAGCTGCGAGCCGTCAGGCCCAGGGCGCCGGAAAAGCCCGGCCCGTGCAGCGTGCCCATGATCATATTCGGCTCCCTGCCGATATATTCCATGATGTCGATCTCGCCGCAATCGGGCCAGCCGACCGTGCTGAAATTGCTGCCCAGCATCCAGAAGGCCGGCCAGGTGCCCGCGCCGGCCGGCACCTTCATGCGGGCCTCGATCCGCCCATATTGGAATTCTTGTAGCCCCTGTGTTTTCAGCCGCGCCGACGTGAACTTGAAGCCTCCGGTCTCGTTTGGCTCTTTGCGGGCTTCGATCACCAACAAGCCGTTCTCCAGGCGGACGTTTTCGGGCCGGTCGGTGTAGATCTGCGCCTCGCCATTGCCCCAGCCACCGCCGCCCAGGTCGAAGGTCCAATTGCTGCGGTCGATGGCGGCGCCCTCGAACTCATCCTGCCAGACCAGCTGCCATCCTGCTTCGGCGGCGATGGGGATAGGCGGCGGGGTGGGGATGGGGGGCGAGGTGGGCGCGGATGTGGCGGTGGGCGTCGCCGCCGGCGAGCTGGTGGGCGTGGCCGTGGCCGTGGCCGTGGCCGTGACCAGCGGCCGCTGGCCGCCCGGCTGCGGCCGGCTGGCCGCCCGGCAGCCGGCGAGCAGGAGCGCCAGAATCAGCAACAACCCGAAAGAGCGTCGTCTCATGAGGGTGGCATTCCTTGCAGGGGGGGGTAAGCCGCGCGCGGCCAGCCGCGGCGGGCTGCATGACCGCGCCGCTGGCCCAGCGCCAGGGTGCGCCCCCAGGGGTGCGGCTCCCAGGCCGCCGTTGTTTTGGCGGAGGCTATCGGCCGGAACCCAGCCGATAGCCTGCGATTTAGCCTTTGACGGCGCCGGCGGTGAGGCCGGCGATGATGTAGCGCTGCAAGAACAGGAACAAGATCAGCATCGGCACCGTCAGCATCAGCACCGCCGCCGCCAGCGTGGGCCACTGGCTGCCATAGACGCCCTGGAACACGATCAGACCGCGCGTGATCGGGTAGTACTTCTCGCTGGTCAGGTAGATGGTGGGGGTGATGATCTCGTTCCAGACGCCGATGGAGTGCAGGACGATCACCGTGGCGATGGCCGGGCGCATCAAGGGCAGGACGATGCTCCAGACGAAGCGCAAATAGCTACAGCCATCGATGGCTGCGGCTTCGTCCAGTTCCCTGGGCACCGACTTGGCGGCGTTGACCAGAATGACGATGCCCACGGCGTTGACAACGAAGAGCAAGATGAAGCCTTGCGGCGTGTTGTAAAGCCCCAGGTTCAGGATGAGCTGAAACTGCGGGATCAAGGCCGGCGGCAGGAACAGGGCGATGACGTACAGGGTGAGCAGGAGGCTGGCATACTTCACATAGCCGCGGGCAATGGGGAAGGCGACGAAGATGCCGGTGATGATAAAGATAGCGGTGGCCGAGGCGGTGTAGATGATCGAATTGAGCAGGTATCGGGGGAAATTGGCCTTTTCCCAGGCTTCGGCGAAGTTCTGCCAATGGAACTCCGTGGCCAACCCGGTGGCGTTGGTCGAAAAGGAGGGCATCGTCTTGAGCGATGTGTTGAGCAGCATCAGCAACGGCCCCAGGTAGATGAGCGCCATCAGCACCATGATGGCATAGGAGGCAATCCTGCCCCAGTTGATCGGTTTTCTGCGGGTGTTGGATGTATTCATGCCAGAATCCTCTCTTCTCTGCGACGCAGATAGGTCTGAACCACCATACCGATGATGAGCACGAGGATGAACAAGACAATCGAAGCGGCGGCGGCATAGCCCTGCCGGAAACTCTGGGTCAGGCTCCCTGCCGCGCCGAAGCCTGTGGCATAGATCAGATAGCCCAACACCTGGGTGCCAGAGCGGTAGCCGATCAAGACCAAGAACAGTTGCCAGGCTTGCAGGCTGCCGATGATGTTCAAGAGCAGGTTGGTGTTGACGCTGGGGGTCAGCAGCGGCCAGGTGACATTCCTGAACACCTGCCAGCTGTTGGCGCCGTCGATGCTGGCCGCTTCGTAGTAGTCAGAGGGGATGGTTTGCAGGCCCGACAAGAAGATGATCATGGTAATGCCCAGATTGGCCCAGATCTGCACCACGATCACCCAGAAGAAGGCTTCGTTGGGCGAACCGCCCAGGAACTGCGGGCTGTTGCCGAAGAGTTCGAACAGCCGCGACGCCGGGCCGCCCAACGGATAGAGGAAGAGAGACCAGATCAAACCCTGAATCACCGCGCCCAAGATCACGGGCATGAAGATCAAGGTGCGGACGATGTTCCGCCCCCACAGCCGCTGGTTCAGGATCATGGCCACGATCAGGCCGAGGGTGAACTGGATGGTGGAAACGAAGAGGGAGAAGATCAGCGTCCGCCCCAGCACCGCCAGGTTATCTTTGGCTGCCTGCCCCAGGAGCAGGAACTCCCGATAGTTTTCCAGCCCAACCCAGTTGACGGGGGCGCCTTTCAAGCCGGTGGCGTCTGTGAACGAGTAGATTGTCGTTGCCAGGGAGGGGCCGAGCGCAATCACGAAATAAATCAACAGCCCCGGTAAGAGGAACAGGTAGGGCGTCCATCGTGAGCGCCCGCGACCGAAATGGTACATGGCTATCCTCCGCGCTTGAACCAAGAAGGGCTTCCTGCCGGTCGGCAGGAAGCCCTTTGGGGTCGAGTGTGGTTACTTCACGGCGTCGAGACCGGCCTGGAGGTCGGCCTGGACTTTGTCAGCAAGCTGCTGGGCATCGTCGTAGGTGCCAAAGGGCTTGAAGTACGAGGCCCAGGGATTGGCAAACTCGCCGGCGCCCTTGGGGGCCACCCAGTACTGCTCATAGCCCACGCGGAAGTTGGCGAGGTAGGGCTTGACTTCCTGCCCGATCTTCGTGTCCAGGGTCGCGGTCGGCTGGGTGGGGATGAAGCCCACCGCATTGACGAAGGCCTGGTAGTTGTCGGGGGCCGAGAACTCGGTCAGGTAGGTCAACGCCGCGTCCTTGTTGGGCGTATTGGCGGCAATGGCCCAGCCCTGGTCGTATTTCCCGAACAGGTAGGTGTTGTCTTGGGCGGTGTCGGAGCCGGGGAAGGGGATGTAGCCCCAGTCCAGGGCGGGGTTGGCGGCTTCGATGGCGGAAGCGTACCAGCTGCCACCGGAGAACATGGCCACCGCGCCGGAGGCGAAACGACCGGGGGCAGCATCGCCGGCGATGCCGCTGGCCTGCGGCTCCATCATGTTCTGGGCGTAGACCTTCATCTTCTCCCACATTTCCAGCGATTTGGCGTCGTTCCATTTGGCCGAGCCTGTCCACAAGCCCTCGACCAGCGCCGCTTGGTCGGGATACATGGCGCCGATCAGACCGTAGGCGCCGACGAAGATCGGCCAGCCGTCCTTGCCGCCGGCGGTCATGCAGGGGATGTTGGCGGCGGTGAAGGTTTCACAGGCCGTCACCAGCTCGCCCCAGGTGGTGGGAACGGCCACTTTGTTCTGCTCGAACAGGGCCTTGTTGTAGTAGATGCCGCTGTAGATCACGCGGCCGAGGTTGATGGCGTAGACCTTGCCGTTGAAGCCGCCGGCGTCCGTATTCGCAGCCGGATCGTAGTTCGCCAGGAAGGGTTGGCCGGTCAAGTCCATCAGCAAACCGGCTTCGATCAGCTGTTGCCAGTTCGGCTTGTCCACACGCTTCATGTAGGACTGGGCAGGATTGGCGAAGCCGAAGATGTCGACCAGATCGACATCGTTGGCGGTCAGCCGGGTCTGGGTCGAGGTGGCCAGGTCGTTGGCGTTCACCACCGACATCTCCACCTTGATGTTGGGATATTTGGCCTCGAACTGCTTGTTGAAGGCCTCCATGAACTCCACCATCGGCGGGTTCTGGTGCACGAGGGCGCGCAGGGTCACTGCCTGCTGCGGGGCCGGGGTGGGCGCCTGCTGTTCAGGAGCTTGTGTGGCGGCTGGAGCTGCCGGCGCCGGGGTGCTGGAGCCACCGCAAGCTGCCAGCGCCAGGGCGGCGACCAGCAAGACAAGGGTGGTGAGCAGGGAAAACGTCTTCTTGGACATCGTGGGGCTTCTCCTTTTGAGAAAATGGATGGGGTGAGAGTGGGAATGAGAGGCAGGAGGATCGGGGCGGGCGACAGACGGCGCTTGCGTTTGGCGCCTCATGGTTTCACAGCATCTTCCGGTGTGGGTTCGGGATGGCGGCGGTTCGCCAGGGCGCGGGCGGTGGGGTTCGGGGCATAGCCGTAGGCGGCCATGATTTCGTGCACGCGCGCCCGCGTCTCCGCGCTCACCTGCGGGTGGCCGTTGAGAACCCGTGAGGCCGTCGATCGGGATACGCCGGCCAGTTTTGCGATCTGTTCAAGAGTGAGTGCCATGATCCGGTTCGGAAAAGATTGGGAGCGCTTCCACAGCTAAGCCTCATTTTAGGCCCCTTTCCTTGCCCGCGCTTGTCGAAAAACGAGAAGCGCATGCACAAATCCCACAAGTTCTTTCCGCCCGCCCCCATACGCCCGCGCTGCCCCCTCCCTACCCCTCTCGCTGCCGCCGGAACGCCTCCGGCGACACGCCGGCCTCGCGGTGAAACACCCGGCTGAAGTAACCGCTGGTCGAGAAGCCCACATCCAGGGCGATGGCGGTGATGCTGCGGTCGGTCTCGGCCAGCAGGTGGCGGGCCTGGCTGACCCGAAAGCGGTTGAGATAGGCAATCGGCGTCATCCCCAACTCCTGCCGGAAACAGTGCGTCAGATAGTCCTCGCTCATGCTCACATAGCGGGCCAGGTCCTGGCGGGAGATCGGCTCGGCGTAATGCTCGTGGATGTAGGCCATGGCCTTGCGCACCGCCCGTTGCGCCTCATCGCTCAGCTTGTGTCGCCGCTCCAGCGCCGCCTGCAACTGCGCCAGCGTCTCATCCAGGTCGAACATGCCCTTGCTCATGACGGTGGTCACGCCGTGGTTGAGCCGCGCCATCTCCGCCTCGGTCAGCACCTGCCCCGTGATCACCATCACAGGGATATCGCGGGTGCGCGGCTGCGACTGCATCGCCTCCAGCACCCCAAACCCATCCAGCCCCGGCATCATCAAGTCCAACACCACCAGATCCACTTCCCGGTGCTGCAAGATTTGCAGCGCCTCGTGACCATCGCCCGCGGTCAGCACCCGGTTGCCGCGCGCCTGCGACTGGATGATGCGCCGGTGCAGATCGAGCGTATCGGCGTCATCATCCACCACCAGAAACGTGCGGGCGCGGGCCTCAGGCCCGCTGGCCAGCCACTGCTGATCCAGCGCCCGCGCCAAGCTGGCGACCTCGATCGGCTTGGTCAGATAATCCAGTTCCAGCACCGCCCCGCCGGTGGCGGAGGCGGCATAGAACAGGGTGGGGATGTGCTGCGTGGACGGGTTGTGCTTGAGCAGCTTCAACGCCTCCCAGGCCCGCTCTCCCCCCTGGCTGATGTCCAAGACCACGGCGCTGTACTCCCCCGACAACAGCTGCGCCAGCCAGATGGCGCTGTCGTGCAGGAAGCAGACCTGCGCGCTCAGGCCGCGGCGCTCCAACTCGGCCCGCAGCCGCCCGCCGCCCGGTTCGGACGAAAGCACCAGGACGCGGCCCGCGCCTCGCACCTGCGGCAGCGACAGGGCGCGGTTGGCCGCAGAGGGCGGCGTCACCGTGGGCAAAGTGAAGTAGAACACCGACCCCGCGCCTTCCTCGCCGCTGGAATACACGCCAATCGTGCCGTGATGCAGTTCCACCAGGCGTTTGCAGATCGCCAGGCCCAGGCCGATGCCCCCGTACCCTTGCCTGATGCTGCGCTCCGACCGCTTGAACTCCTCGAAGATGGCGGACTGCTCGGCCGGCGGCAGCCCGATGCCGCTGTCGCGCACGCTGACCGTGACCGTTTCCCCCTCCTGCTCGACCTGCAACCCGACCTCGCCGCGGGCGGTGAACTTCACGGCATTGCTGATCAGGTTCAGGATCACCTGCTGCAAGCGCGTGCGGTCGCCCCAGACCAACGGCCCCGACTCTGGCAGCGATTGCTGCCAGGCCAGACCCTTGTCCGCGGCCAATTGCCGCCCCGTCTCCGCCGCCAGACGCAGTTCCTGCCCCAGATCGACGAAATCGTAGGTGAGGCGCAGTTGTCCGGCATCGCTGCTGGCCAGATCGAGCACATCATCGATCAGGCGGCCGAGGTGGCGGGCGTGGCTGTGAATGCGCTCGACATCGCGCTGCACCTGCTCTGGCAAGGGCGCCTCGGCCTCGGCGCTGTCGCGCAGCAGCAGGCCGCTGGTGCCGACGATGAGGTTGAGCGGCGTGCGCAGCTCGTGGCTGACGGTGGAGAGGAAGCGGCTCTTCATGCGGTCCGCTTCCTCGGCCAGGCGCCGGCCCTCGGTGGCGTCGCGATAGAGCCGCGCCACATTCAGGGCTGCGCCCATCTGCTGGGCGATGGCGCCGAGCGCGTCCAACTTCACCGCTTCGAAGGCGACGAACCCCGCCCCGCCCAACTGGCCCGCCAATGGCAACAGGGCCAGGCTGAAGGGCCTGTCCGCCTCGACCCAGGCCAGCGGCGGGAAGGCGCGGCTGCGAATGCGCAGGGTCTCCTGCCGGGGCGGCGTCACCGCTCGCGCCAGCGTCCACGCCACCGCATCGTCGCCTTCGGCCTCGAAAAGCCCCAGCCAGGCGGTGTGGATGCCGATCGCGGGCAGGTGCTGGGCCAGAATATCGTAGATCTGCGTCTCGTCCAGGGCGGTGAGCAGCCGGGCCGTGAGCACGCCGATGCGGTCGCCCAGGCGGCGCTGATCCACCACCAGCTGGCGATATTGGCGGCGCATGGCGGCGCTGATAGCCACGCGGGCCTCGTCGATGAGGGCGTCGGCGCCGGCCGGGGCCGCCAGCGCCTCGGGCAAGTCCGCCCGCAGGATGGTGAGCGCGACCTGCCAGCCGTGGGTGTCATCGCGCACCGCCGCCGCCCGTTCCAGGATGTCCGCGAGGGCGCGGCGAAAGTGGCCAGGCTCATCGGCTTGCAGGCTGGCGGTCAGGGCCGCCAGCAGGCGCAGGCACAGCCTTTCCACCTCATCCCCGCCCAGGCCCTGCGTCTCGGCCAGGACGGCCGCGGCCATTTTGCGCGCCAACTGCGCCTCCGGCGCGGGCGTTTTCTCCGCCGCCAGGGGGGGGAGGGTGACTTCCAGGGCCTGGGGGCGCTCTGGGCTGTGGCCGCAGCCGCACGATTCCCGGATCACAAGGCGGGTGGGCACAGGAAAACGCTCTGGCTTCGGGGTGGGCGCGGCCATTTGCTGGCGCAAGCGGGCCACGGCCTGATAGCCCATGTTGAAGAGCGGCACATGCACGCTGGTCAGGGGCGGATCGAGCACGGCGCTCTCCAGCCGGTTGTCGAAGCCGATCACCGCCACGTCGCCGGGGACGCTGCGCCCCGCTTCTTGCAAGGCCTGGATGGCGCCGAACGCGGATTCGTCATTGCTGGCCAGCACGGCGCTGAAGGCCACGCCGCGAGCCAGGATCTGCTGCATGGCCGTGCGGCCGCTTTCGGGCACGTGCCTGCCAAAGGCGATCAGCCGTTCATCGGCGACCAGGCCGTAGCGCTGCACCCCGGCCTGGTACGCGCGCAAGCGGTCGCCCGTGTCCCCCTCCATATCTTCGGGGCTGCCGGCAATAAAGGCCAGGCGGCGATGCCCGTGGGCGACGAGATGGCTCAAGGCCTGGTCGATGCCGCCGGCGTTGTCGGCGACGACCGTCGGCCCCGGCTCCCCCGATCCCACGAACACCAGCGGATGGCCCCCGGCCAGCACCTCCTGCAAATAGCGGGAGCGCGCGGGCGAGTGCAGCGGGTTGAGCACGATCAGGCCATCGGTGTTCCAGGGGCCGACGGGCGCAAAGTCGGAATCCTCCGCCACCACCGGCCAGACCGGCCGCAGCGGGTCGCTGGAGGTGGCCGAAGGCCCCAGGCCACAGCCCAGCAGCAGGTTGCAGCCCGATTCGCGCGCGGCCAGCCGGATGCCGCGGTAGATGGGATCGAGATAGCTGAGGGAGGTGGCCGTCCAGTAGAATTGCCAGCCGGCCAGCACGCCAATGGTGGGGCGGGTGCGGGTGTCTACCATGATCGCCGTTCAGACCCAGGTGGGAGGGGCTGCGTGAGGGCTATCCTGGCAGTGTACTCGTTCGGGCGGGTTCTGTACAGTGGTGGGGGAGTGACAGGCGCTTGGGCCACTACAGGGCGCGGTTCAGGCCCCAGTCGTAGGGCTGAGCCGCCAGCCGCAGGCGCGTTCCCTGCGCGTGCAGCCAGTCGCGCGCTTCGCCGGCGGGCAGATGGCGCGCCAGAAAGGCCAGCACGCCCTGGCGGCCGCCGAAGTCGCCGGCATACCAGCGAAAGATGGCGGAGAGGCGCACGATCCCCTGCTCCGGATCGACCGTCACTTCGTTGGCGACAAAGCCGGCTGTGGCCAGGTCGAGTTGGGCGTCGATGGCGGCGGCGTCGTAGAAGGCGATGGGCGGGCAGGAGCGGCTGGCGCAGTTGAGGGCGAAGTGGATGCGCGGGTCCAGAGGCGTCACCCGCCAGGCCAGCCGCGCATCTGAGGGGCCGAACTGCGGCCCAGGAATCGTCCAGTGGGGCCGGTTGGCGCGCAAGATGCCATGCTCGATGTCGTTGGCGCTGAAGCGCTGGCCGCCCACGTCGTAGGCGGCGCGGCGAAAGAAGCTGATCACCCCCAGCCGCCCCTCGGTCACGCTATCTTGCACGCCAAAGGTGATGGCGGCGTCGATCACCAGCACATTGTAGAGGTTGATCCAGAAGGCCAGGCGTTGTGCGCGCGTCGACAGATCGGCCAGATTCAGGCGGCGCAGTTGCGGGGTGAGATCATGGCGCAGGGCGGCGTAGGCGTCGCTGGCTCGCAGCCGGGCGTAATCCACCCCCCGGCCCTCCTCGTCGATGCCGGCAGCCTGCAGCGCGTTGGCCGCGGTCTTGAGCGCCGTCGCCAGGTCGGCGCCGGGCGGTGGCTGGCCGCCGGCGGCGCCATCGTTCAGTACAGCGTCACGCCGAAAGCCCAGGCCGCGGCTAAGCAGCGTCTCGCGAGCGTTGACCAGCATATCACCTGGTGTCATGGCCTTCATCCTTTTCTAGTCTGCGGCGCGGGGGTGGGGGTTGGCATGGTCGCAGCATGTGTGATCTGCTCGAGTACGGCCAAGAGCGTCTCCACAGCCGGCCGGTCCAGCGGGTCCTTGCTGGTGTGGGCCAGGCGGAGGACGCCGGTCGCATCGAGGACGAAATCGCCGCCCAACTGGTGCGGGTCGCCCTGGATGCGGCGCAGCTTCTGTCCCGCCAGCATCAGCTTGAGATAATGCCATAGGACTTTCGGACTCCATACCCGCAGGACCGACGCCCCCAACCCATAGGCCTGATACGTGACCCGCTCTGGGTCCAGCAGCAAGGGAAAGGGGGCGCCGGTGTCGTGCAGCCAGGCGCGCGCCCAGTGCTCGGCGCCGAAGGAGATGAGCAACACCTGCGCGCCCAGGCGCTGGAACTCGTCTGCGGCGTGACGCAACTGCGCCACGTGCTGGCGGCAGGGCAGTCAGCCCAGGTGGCGCAGGAAGACCAGCAACGCGATCTGCCCGCGATAGTCGCTGAGCGCCACGGGCTGGCCTTCCAGGGTTGGACGCGGCCCCAGCCCTTGTCTGCCGCCGGCGCCAGGGTCGCGAAGATGGGGCGCAGGCCAGCGACGACCTGCTCATCGCCGCCGATCATCAGGCTGTAGCCTTCGGCCAGGCCCCAGACGCCGCCGCTGGTGCCCACGTCCACGAAGTGCAGGCCGCGTGCCTGCAGGGCGGCGGCGCGGCGCATTGAGTCCTTGTAGTTGCTGTTGCCGCCGTCGATGAGAATGTCGCCGGGGCTGAAACGCTCGGCCAGGGCGTTGACCGTGGCCTCGGTGGCCGCGCCGGAGGGCACCATCACCCAGGCGACGCGCGGGGACGGCAGGGCCGCCGCCGCCTCATCCAGGGTGCGAGCGCCGGTCGCGCCAGCCGCTTCGGCCGCCCGGATGGCTGTCTCATTGAGGTCATAAGCGACCACTTCGTGGCCGCCGCGCAGCAAGCGGGTCGCCATGTTGGCGCCCATCTTGCCCAGGCCGATCATGGCGATTTTCATGCGTTTGCAGTCCTTTCGTCTGAATGTCGTTTGAAGTCTGGGTCGGTGACAACGACAAAGTTGTCGCTGCCGTAGATGTTGTATACGTGGGCGTCGGCCTCCTGGTCGTTTGTCCAGTCCTTGCCATCGACCAGGTAGCGAAACTGGTAGGCCCGCCGTGGCTCCAGGTCAACCGTGATCCGCCACACGCCCGAGCCATTGCGCCTGAAGGGATGCGATTCGGTGTTCCACTGGTTGAAATCGCCCACCAGCGTGATGCGATCAGCCCAGATGCAATCGGGAAGGCTGAACGTCACCTGAGCTGCCAGTCGGCCATCCAGCTCGACGAAGGTCTTGCGGATCATGGCTTGCCCTCCATAGATCATGGTGCGGTGTGAGCGGCCATCAGCGCCTGCGCCGCCGCCGGCAGGCGGCGCGGGTCGTCCACGATCCAGCGTTCATCCAGCAGCCGGCCCGCGTGCAGCGCCTCGCGGGTGAAGGGCGTGCTGACGGCGATGACGTGCATGCCCGCGGCCAGGGCCGCTTCGACGCCGCTGGGCGAGTCTTCGATCACCAGGCATTCGTGCGGGGAGACGCCCAGTTCGTGGGCAACCAGCAGGTAGATCTCCGGGTCGGGCTTGCCGTGCTCCACGTCGTCGCGGCTGGCCACGAAGTCGAACTCGTTTTGCAGGCCCAGGATGCGCAGCACCCGCTGCACCTGCGGGCAGTAGGACATGGTGGCCAGGCCAACTTTGCAGCCGGCCTGGCGGGCGGTGTGCAGCAGGGCGACGTTGTGCGGCCACTGGTTGCGCCGCAGCACATCGGGGTCGGCCAGGATCGCCTCGTAGTGACGCAGCCGGAGCTGGATGTAGACCTGCCAGGGCGTGGCGACGCCGAACTCGGCCAGGCGGGCGGCAGCGACCTCGGCCAGGCCGAAGCGCTCGACCAGGGCCGCCGCCACTTCGCTGCGGGACAGACCGACCACATCTTTGAAAGCCGACAGCACCGCCTCCTCGGTCACGGCATCGGGCCGCAATTCGACCGCTGCCTGGGCGTAGGAGAGCGCCTTCAGCCGCTCGGTCTGCACCAGCGTGCCGTCCAGGTCGAAGATCATGGCTCGAATCATGGGAAGTAGCCCTGCCGTGCGCTTGTGAACGGTTGGCGGTAGCTCAGGCCAGGGCGACGTAGACCAGGGCGACGACCAGGCCAAAGACCAGATGGCCCATCACCAGCCCGATCAATCTGGCCATGCCGCCGCTGCCGCCGGCCGCGCTAGTGGAGGAGGAAGGCATCATGCGGGACATCATGGGCATCATGACGCCAACCACGAGTCCGTGCACCAGGCCGAAGATCAGGCCCCAGACCACGGCGGCGCTGCCGATGCCCCGGCCCCACAGAAAGGTGTAGATCAGGGCGAAGACGATGCCCATCATGAAGTGCATGACCGCGCCGATGACCCTGGCCCGGCCTGCATCCTTGCTGACCATCGAGCCGAGCATGCCCATGATATCCATCTTGGGCATGCCCATGGCCGGGGCCAGCATCATCAATAGTGTCATGGCGGCGGTGCCGGCCAATCCGGCGATGACTGCGGCGAATACGTTCATCGTTGTGTCTCCTTGCAAGTGAATGAGAGTGAATCGTTCTCCGGGCCACTATCGCTGTGACGATCGATGCCAGCGGCCCGCTTGCTTGTTCTCGACGCCTTGCCCAGGATGGGTCTTACCCTCGCGGTCGGCTGCGGCGCCCAGACTATGTGCTCGTTCGCCCCAACGCGGGTGTTATGTGCACAAAGCACCGGCGGCGCCTCAGGCCGCACAACACGAGAGCTGCGCCACGTCTTTCTCGAAGGTCTGCGCGGCCAGCTTCAGCCCCTCCACCTGCGTCAGGTAGGGGAACAGCATTTCGCGCAGGTCGTCCACGCTGAAGCCGTAGCGCAGGCCCATGCGGATAGCCAGCGCCGCGGTCTGGATCACCTCGCCGGCCTCGGCCGCCAGCACTTGCGCGCCCAGCAGCAGGTTCGAGTTTGCGTCGGCCACCAGCTTGATCAGCCCGCGGGTGTCGCGGGCGGCCAGGGCGCGGGGCACGTAGGCCAGGGGCAGGGTGGTCGTCTTGACATCGTAGCCGCGCTCGACGGCCTGCGCCTCGGTCAGGCCGACCGTGGCTACCTGCGGGTCGGTGAAGATCACGTCGGGCAGCACGCCCAGGTCCAGCCGCTGGCGGTTGCCCTCCAGCGCGTTCGCGGCGGCGATGCCGCCGCCAGCCGCGGCCACGTAGACCAGCTTGGGGTGCCGCGTCACATCGCCCGTGGCGTAGATGCGCAGGTTGCTGGTCTGCATGAACTCGTTTACGACGATGAAGCCGTCCTTGTCCAGCGTCACCCCGGCCTCCTCCAGGCCCATGTCGGCGGTGCGCGGCGTGCGACCCACGGCCATCAGCGCCTGCTCGGCCCGGAACTCCCGCCGCTCGCCGTCCACCTCCGCCGTGACCACGGTCTCACCCGCCTCCTGGCGGATAGCCAGCGGCTTGGCGCCGGTGTGGACGGCCAACCCCTCGGCCCGCAGAGTGCCGGCCAGCGCCTCGGCGATCTCCGGCTCGTGTTCGGGGATCAGCCGCGGGCTACGCTGCAAGATCGTCACCTGCGTGCCGAGACGGGCGAAGGTCTGGCCCAGCTCCAGGGCGATGGCCCGGCCGCCAATGACGATCAGCGAGCGCGGCTGCTGCTGCAGCGCCATGATCGAGGTGCTGGTCAGCGCCTCCACCTCTTCGATACCTTCCAGGGGTAGGATGCGAGGCGCGGCGCCGGTCGCGACCACGATGCGGCCGGCTGTGAGCGTGCGGCCATCGTCGAGGGCGATGCCGCCGTCGGCTTGCAGGCGCGCCCGGCCCCGGATCAGGGTGATGGCGTCGCCGTAGAAGGCCAGCACATCCTCGTACTTGCTTCGGCGCATTTCGCCCACCAGCTCGTCCTTTTGCCCGATCAGCGCCGGCCAGTCCAGGCCGACGACCTGCGTGTGGACGCCGGCGAAGGGATGATGGCCCGCCCGGTGATAGGCCTCCGCCGCCCGGATCAGCGTCTTGGAGGGCACGCAGCCGATGTTGACGCAGGTGCCGCCCACGACGCCGGCCTCGATGATGACGGCCCGCCGGCCCAGCTCGGCTGCCTTGATCGCCGCCGCCATGCCGCCGCCGCCCGTGCCGATCACGGCCAGGTCGAAGTCGAAGTCCTGGTCAGGCGCAGGCGGCGGTTCGGGGACGACCGCGGAGCGCTGGCGCAGGCTGGCATGATAACCAGCCTGCTTGACGGCGCTGATCAACTGCGCCTCATCGACGCCGGGTTGGGCTGACAGGATCGCCCTTTTCGACGTCCAGCCGGGCACCTCCACCTGCACGACGCCCTCGACGCCTTGCAGCGCCTTGGTCACATGGCGGGCGCAGGCGTCGCAGGTCATGCCGAGGACGGCCATCTCGATCTGTTGGGTTGATGTTTTGTTGTTCATGGTTCTGTCTCCTCGATAACTGGTAGGGCGATGCCTGGTTGGTTCTACCTGCTGCGCCAGACGGCGTACAGAGTGATACCCAGAAAAATGAATAGCGCCGGGAAGAGCACGTAGTCCAGATAGCCGACAGCCCAACTCAGACCGACAGCCGCAAATAGCACGACAAGAATTGGCGTGAAGCAACAGAGCGCGGCAATCACTGTGCCTATCACGCCGAATTTCAGAAGAAACGTTCGATTCATGTTTTGATCCTGCTTTCTTGTATGTGTTGTTCGAGGGATGCGAGGAAGGGACACTCACCTTTAGGGCCGTCCTGTGCGCAGGCGGCGATCAGGTCCTTCAGTGCGCCCTGGATGGCCTGGAGCGACCGGATCTTCTCGGCCACATCCGCAGCCTTGCCCTCGGCCCGATGACGCACCTCGTCACAGGAGGTTTTTGCGTCCACCCGCAATGCCAACAGTTCTCTGGTCTCGGCCAGGGTGAAACCCAGGGCCTTTGCTTGCTTGATAAAGCGCAGGCGGGACACGCTTTCCGCGCCATAAAGTCGATAGCCAGATTCGGTGCGCGGCGGATCAGGTAGCAAACCCCGGCGTTCGTAATAGCGGATGGTTTCGATGGGGACCCTGCTCTGCCTGGCTATCTGCCCGATTGTGAGCGATTTCGACATAGGATGGCTCCTCTCTTGTTCAGGTGGTATCAGTTCAGGTGCGACGCACTTTGAGCGACTTCAGAACCGGCATTGTGCTGAAACCCGAGTCATCGACGCTCGCGAAGTGCGTCGCACCTCTAAGGCGAACACTTACTTCAGGTGCAGTCAGTGTACACCCTGCACCATACTACAGAGTCAAGGGCCAATTTCCTCAAACGAGCAAAGAAGTCCGGCTCTTGAAAAAGTCGGACTTCTGGGTCAACCGGCCTTCATTTCTTCCCGGTCAATTTTTGGGCCGCGACGACGACGACCGCTTCCGAAGCAATGCCAAACTTCTCGTAGAGCACGCTGGCCGGGGCGCTGGCGCCGAAGCCATCCATGCCCACCACCGCGCCGTCCAGCCCGACGTAGCGCTCCCAGCCCAGCCTGATCGCCGCTTCCACGGCCACGCGAGCGCGCACCGCCATGGGCAGCACGCTCTCGCGATACTCTGCCGACTGGCGGTCGAACAGATCCCAACTGGGCATGGAAATGACATGGACGTTGACGCCTTCGGCGGCCAAACGCTTGCCTGCGGCCAGGGCGAACTGTGTCTCGGAGCCGCTGCCGATAATCGAACGGTTCGGCAGTCTACGCTTTGAACGTTCGCAGCGGCTCGCGTCTTACCCACTGTGCAAGGCCAACTTCTATGCGAATCCTTTGGGATGACAGGGTAAGGTCCTGCAGTCATGGGTTGTCTAGCAAACTTGTGCCTGCAGCGCGCTGCATCTGTTTTGACTCGCTTTAGGCGCCTGGCCATCGATGACTTGCGAGGTAACTTATGATGAAACCTTCAGCCAAATCCACCAGCAACGCCAGACAGAGGGTAATCGCGGCGTCACGGCATGCGTGGCCTAAGCTGCTGGCTATGGTCATTTGGCTTATGCTGCTGGTCACATACTGGCAATACGTGCGTCTCAACGGCATCACGCCCCTGGAGTCGGTGCAGCGCCTGGTCACGTTCATGGGCAGCAGCGGCGCGGGGATGCTGGTCTATGTCCTGGTCTATATGCTGCGGCCGGTGTTGTTCTTCCCAGCCACGCTGTTGACGCTGGCCGGCGGCTATCTCTATGGCCCCTTTTGGGGTGTGGCCGTCGTGGTCGTGGCCAGCAACCTGTCCTCCCTGGTGGCCTACACCATCGGCCGCTTTTTCGGGGCCGGCCTGCTGGACCAGTCGGCCGATAGCGGCGCCCTGCAGTCCTACGCCGACCGCATACGCCGCAATAGCTTCGAGACGGTGCTGATCATGCGCTTCATCTTCCTGCCCTACGACCTGGTCAGCTACTTTGCCGGCTTTCTCCGCATCCGCTGGCAGGGTTTTCTGCTGGCGACAGCCCTGGGCAGCATTCCGGGCACCATCTCCTTTGTGCTGTTCGGTGCATCTATCGAAGGAACCTTCGGCGCCGAACTGCCGCGGCTGAACGGGTCGTCGCTGCTGGTGGGCGCCCTGATGCTCGCGGTGAGCCTGGGCCTGTCGCGTTGGTTCCGGCGCCGCGAGGCCAAACGCGCCGTCGCAAGGTCGGTAGTGACGACTTCAGTCGTCCCGGTTCGTAGTGACGACTTCAGTCGTCCCGGTTCGTAGTGACGACTGAAGTCGTCAGCGACTGAAGTCGCTACTACGAACATAGAAAGGTAGCATTCATGTCAAGAAAACTGTTCTTCATCGTATTGGTGGGCATCTGGACCCTGGCGGCGTGCACGCCGGTGGCACCGCCGCCTACGCCGGTCTCTGCGCCCGTCAGCGCCGCGGCCGAGGCGCCTTTGGTGGTCGCCGCCCCGCCCGGCTTCGAGGGCAAAACGTGGGCTGACGTCGTCGCTGCGGCGCGCGGCCAGACCGTCAACTTCTATATGTGGGGCGGCAGCGACGTGATCAACGGCTGGGTGACCGGCTACGTGGCGCAGAACCTCAAGGAGCGCTTTGGCATCACGCTGGTCATGACCCCCGTGAGCGACGCGCCGGAGTTCATCAACAAGATCCTGGGCGAGAAGCAGGCCGGCCGCGACGCCGACGGCAGCGTTGACCTGATGTGGGTCAACGGCGAGAACTTCCGCACCTTGCGCCAGGGCAACCTGGTCTACGGCCCCTGGTCGCGTTTCCTGCCCAACAGCGCTTTCGTCAACTGGGAAGATGCCAGCGTGGCCAACGACTTCGGCACGCCGGTGGAGGGCTACGAGTCGCCCTACGGCAAGGCGCAATTCGTGATGATCTACGACAGCGCCAGGCTCGCTGAGCCGCCCAAGACGGTGAACGAGCTGCTGGCCTGGATCAAGGCCCATCCGGGCCAGTTCACCTACGCCGCGCCGCCCGACTTCACCGGCAGCGCGTTCGTGCGCCACGTCTGTTATGCGACGACGGGCGGCCACGTGCAGTTCATGGGCGACTTCGACCAGGCCCTCTTCGATGCCAGGTTTGGCGCCTGCTGGACGGCGCTGAACGAGATCGAGCCGGCGCTCTGGCGCGGAGGCCAGACCTACCCGGAGAACCGGGCGCGCATGATTGACCTGTTCGCCAACGGCGAGGCGGCGTTCGATATGGCCTACAACCCGGCCGAGGCCTCCAGCCTGATCGCGCAGGGCCGCTACCCCCAGACGGCGCGCACCTTCGTCTTCGAGGAGGGCACCATCGCCAACACGCACTACGTGGCGATCCCCTACAACTCGCCGCACAAGGCCGCGGCCATGGTGGCGGCCGACTTCCTGCTCTCGCCGGAGGCGCAGCTCAGCAAGGCTGATCCCGCTGGCTGGGGCGATCTGCCGGCGCTCGACCCGGCCCTGCTGCCCGCGGATTGGCAGGCGAAGTTCAGCGACCTGCCGCGCGGCCCGGCCACCCTGTCCGCCGCCGTGCTGGCCGCCCACCGTCTGCCGGAACTTCCGGCCGCGTGGATCACCGCCATCGAGCAGGGTTGGGAAGCCAATGTACTCAAACGGTAGCGTGGGCGCCAGGCAGGTTCGGAGGCGCCTGTCACCTGAGGCAGTCGCGCGAGGTCGCCTGCTGCTGGCGCTGGCGCCAGCCCTGGCGGTGGTGGTCTTCCTCTTCCTGGGGGGCTGGGGCTTGGGTCTGGCGGGGAGCCTGGGTTACCAGCCCTGGCTGGACCAGACCCAGCTCTCGCTGGCTGCCTACACCAACCTGCTGGGCCGCAGCGACTTCCTGGCCTCGCTCGGCCTGACGCTCTGGATCGCGTCGGTCTCGACCGCGCTCTCCAGCGTGCTGGCGCTCGCCGGCGCCCTGTTCCTGCGCCGGTTGGTCTGGGGCCGGCGCTGGGCGACCTTTGCCTTCCAGCTCAATCTGCCGATCCCGCACAGCGTCGGCGCCATCGCCATGCTGCTGCTGCTGGGCCAGAGCGGCTTCCTGGCGCGGCTCGGCCGGCTGGCGGGCCTGATCGAGACGCCGGCCGATTTCCCGGCGCTGATCTTCGACCCGCTGGCCCTGGGCGTCATCCTGGAGTACTCGTGGAAGGCCACGACCTTCATCGGCGTCAACGTGCTGGCAGCCCTGCTCGCCCTCGGCGAGGACTACGAGGCGACGGCCCGCACGCTGGGCGCCGGCGCGTGGCAGCGGTTGCGCCGCGTCGTCCTGCCGCTGGTCAGCCCGTCGCTGGCCGCGGCGGCTGTGCTGTCCTTCGCGTTCGCGTTCGGCGCGTTCGAGGCGCCCTTCCTGCTGGGCCAGCGTTACCCGTCGGCCCTGCCGGTGCTGGCCTATCGCAGCTATGTGGACGTGGATCTGAATGCCCGCCCGGAGGCCATGGCCATCAGTATGGTGATCACGGCGGTCACTACGCTGGCCGTGCTGCTCTACATGCGCTTCGCGCGCCGCCGCGCCGTCTGAGGGGCCTCACCATGCGCACGCTCTCGCATCTTCTCATCACCGCAGGCCTGGCCGACCGGCTGCAACAGCGCCGCATCACCGTCCACCTGAAGGCGTTTCTGATCGGCTCGGTGCTGCCCGATCTGCCGCTGGCGCTGCTGACCGTGGGCTATCTCGTCGCCCATGCCGGCCCTTTGTGGCGTGATCGTGCGCTGATGAGCGAATTCGGTCCGTTGATGGATCGCTACCATGCGCTCTTTTTCAGCGACCCGTGGTGGATCCTCAGCCACAACCTGTTCCATGCGCCGTTCGTGATCGCCGCGCTGTTCCTGCTTGGCCTCGTCGCCGAGCGCCGCGGGCTGCGCTGGGCGTCGGCGCTGCGTTGGCTGGCCGTGGGCCTGGCCTTGCACAGCGCCATTGACATCCTGACGCACCACGACGATGGGCCGCTGCTTTTCTTCCCCTTCGACTGGCGCACCCGCTTCTACAGCCCGGTCAGCTATTGGGATCCCGCGCGCTTTGGCCGCGCTTTCACGGTCTTCGAGTACGGGCTGAACGTGCTGTTGGTCGCCTACTTCGCCTTGAAAGGAGCGCACGTATGGCGCGCCCGGAGAAAGTGATGCGACTCGCGGAGCGGGCCGGCGTCAGCGGCCTGACGGTCGCGCTGCTGCTGCCGTTGCTTCCGCTCACGATCTGGGCGTTCAGCCAGCGCTGGCTCTACCCGGCCGTGCTGCCCACCGAGTGGGGGCTGCGCGCCTGGCGCTACCTGCTCGACCCGAACACGCGCGTCCTCGCCGCGTTCGCCAACAGCCTGAGCGTGGCGCTGGCCGTGACAGGCCTTGCCGTTCTCATTGCCCTGCCGGCCGCGCGCGTCCTGGGCCTGGCGCGTTTCCGCGGCAAAGCGCTGGTCGAGTTCCTGATCCTGGCCCCCACGGTCGTGCCGGCCTTCGCCGCCGCCATGGGCATCCAGGTGCTCTTCATCCGTTACGGCCTGGCCGACACGCGGCTCGGCGTGATCCTGGCGCACCTGATCCCAGTGCTGCCCTACGCCGTCCTGATCCTGGCCGGCATCTTCGCCAATTACGACGTGGACTACGAACAGCAGGCCCGCGTGCTGGGCGCCGGGGCCTGGCCCATCTTTTGGCGGGTCACGCTGCCGGCTATTCGGCCCGGGCTCATCGTCGCGGCCCTGTTCGCCTTCCTGATCTCGTGGAGCCAATACCTGCTGACGCTGCTGATCGGCGGCGGACAGGTCATCACCTTGCCGGTGCTGCTGCTGGCGTTCGCCAACAGCGGCGACTACGCCATCACCGCCGCGCTGAGCCTGGTCTTCGTGGCGCCGGCGCTGCTGGCGCTCGTGTTCAGCGCCCGCCACTTGGCCGGCGGGCAGGCCGCGTTGCGCGGGGTATAGGTTCACCATGAACACAACGCTGATCAATCGCATCGTCACAGGCGCCGGCGTGCGCTGGGGCCGGGAAACGACCGGCGTCCTGACCAACGGCGGCCAGGCCGCGGGCTACGGCACGACGCACGTGCTTCTGGCCGGGCTGAGCAAGCAGTACGGCGACAGCCACGCCGTGCGCGATCTCAACCTTGACCTGCCGGCTGGCAAGATCACCGCGCTGCTGGGGCCTTCCGGCTGCGGCAAGACCACGACGCTCAAGATGATCGCCGGGCTGATTCCGCCGACGGCCGGCGACATCGCCTTCGACGGCGCATCGGTGGCCCATGTCCCAGCCGAGCGTCGCGGAGCGGTGATGGTTTTCCAGAACCACCTGCTCTTCCCGCATCTGAGCGTGGCCGAGAACGTGGCCTTTGGATTGCAGTTGCGCGGCGAAGATCGCAGCACGATCCGCCGTAAAGTGCGCGACATGCTGGCCCGGGTGCGACTGGACGGCCTGGGGGATCGGCAGCCGCGGCAGCTCTCCGGCGGCCAGGCGCAGCGGGTGACGTTGGCCCGCGCCCTGGTGGTGGAACCGCGCGTGCTGCTGCTGGACGAGCCGCTCTCCAACCTGGATGCACACCTGCGCGACGAAATGCGGGAGTTGATCCTCGACTTGCAGCGTGGGAGCGGCATCACGACCGTCTTCGTGACCCACGACCAGGAGGAGGCGGCGCTGCTGGCCGACCGCGTTGTCCTGCTGCTCGACGGCGTGTTGCAGCAGGTGGGCGAGCCACGGGCGTTTTACGAGCGGCCGGCCAGCGCGGCCGTGGCGCGCTTCTTCGGCGGGGTCAACTTCCTGCCGGGCGTGCGCGCCGGCTCGACGGTGCACACACCGCTGGGCGCCTTTCGCCTGGCCGCGGCCAACCAGCCGGACGGCCCGGTCACGCTGACCATCCGGCCAGAGAACGTGCGGCTATGCTGTAGCAACGAAGCGCCGAGCGAGAACAGCATCGCCGGGGTCGTCAGCCGGCGCGCCTACGCCGGCGCTTACACCCGGCTCAAGGTCGAGACCAGGGGCCAACGATTCGAGGTCGTCACGGACGCGGCGGAGGGCGGCCGCTTTGAGGAAGGCGATCCGGTGCGCCTGCACTTCCTCCCAGAGCGGCTGTGGCTGCTGCCGGCAGAGCCAAACCACACCGCGGGAGAGTGGCACACGAAGGGTAAGGCCGGCCTTCCGTGCTGCGCCCAAGCATCAAATTTCAATACGGAGTAGCTCATGAATATGCCGTTCTTGACCGAGGCCGTGCCTTGGCTGACCACTGAACAGATGATCGAAGTCGACCGCGCCATGATGGAGGACGGCCGCATTGATCTGGCGCGCATGATGGAGAACGCCGGCCGCAACCTGGCGCACCTGGCGCGGGCGCGCTTCCTGGGCGGCGACCCGCGCGGCAAGCGCGTGGTCGTACTGGCGGGGACCGGCGGCAACGGCGGCGGCGCGTTGGTGGCCGCCCGGCGGCTGCACAACTACGGCGCCCAGGTGCAGGTCTTCGTCACTCGGCCGGACGCCGACTTCGCCCGCGTGCCCGGCGAGCAACTGGACATCCTGCGGCGCATGGGCTTGCCGATTGGCCGGGCAGAAGACATCACTCGAGCCGGGCAGCCCGACCTGGTGCTCGACGGCGTCATCGGCTACAGCCTGCGGGGCGCGCCGCGCGGCGCCGCCGCCGATCTGATCCGCTGGGCCAACGCGGCCGGCGCGCCGATCCTGGCCCTGGATGCGCCCTCCGGTGTGGACGCGACCACCGGCGCCGTCTTCGAGCCGGCCATGCGGGCCACGGCCACCATGACCCTGGCCCTGCCCAAAGCGGGGCTACGTGCGCCCGGCGTGGCCGCGCAGGTGGGCGAGCTCTACCTGGCCGACATCAGCGTGCCGCCGGGACTCTATGCCGGGCCGGCGTTGAACCTGACCGTTGGGCCGATTTTTGCGACCAGCGATATCGTGCGCTTGCTGTGAAATCCATATGATCTCACACAAAGCCGCTAAGTCGCAAAGCTTTTCTGGTTTTCTTGGCGCCTTTGCGTGAGCTAATCTCTGGGCAATGTGAACTCTTGCCGGGAGAGCTGTGAGGGAGGAGAAGCAATGATCAACCCGAACTGGACTATCGGCCGGCCGAGTCGAACTCCGGCCTGTTCGGCGGCAACTCCAACTGGCGCGGGCCGATCTGGTTCCCGCTGAACTACCTGATGATCGAGGCGCTGCGCAAGCACGGCCACCACTACGGCGACGCGTTCATGGTCGAGCTGCCGGCCGGCTCAGGTCAACAGGTGACGCTGGACGCGGCCGCCGACGAGTTGTGCCGCCGCCTGGCGCATATTTTCCTGCGGGATGAGGCCACCGGCGGCCGGCGGCCAGTCTTCGGCGACGAGTCGCTTTTCCAGAATGATCCGCATTGGCGGGATTATGTGCCCTTCTACGAGTATTTTCACGGCGACACCGGCGCCGGCGTCGGCGCCAGCCACCAGACCGGCTGGACGGCGTTGGCGGCGAAGCTGATGCAGGACACAGCAGGATCTCATACACCGAATGAATGATATGGAAACAGAAAAGGTCAGGTACGACATTGCCATCATCGGCAGCGGCATCGGCGGCTCGACCCTGGCCGCGGTGCTGGCCCGGCAGGGCTTGCGCGTGATCGTCTTCGAGGCCGGCGCGCATCCCAAGTTCGCCATCGGCGAGTCCATGATCCTGGAGACCTCAGAAATCATGCGCGCCCTGGCCGAGTTCTACGACGTGCCGGAGCTGGCCTACTACAGCTCGGAGAACTACTTCAACTACATCGGCACCCAACACGGCGTCAAACGCCACTTCAGCTTCCTGTACCACACGCCGGGCCAGCCGCAAGACGTGCGCCAGAGCTTGCAGGCGGTGATCCCGAAGCAGCCCTACGGCCACGAGATCCACATCTACCGGCAGGATTCGGACTCACTGCTCACGTCCATCGCCATTTCCTACGGCGCCACGGTGTTGCAGAGCACGCCCGTCAAGGACATCGTGATGCAGCAGGACGGCGTGGAGGTGGTGACGGACAAGGATCAGGTCTACCGGGCTGCGTACCTGGTGGACGCGTCCGGCATGCGCTCGCTGTTGGCCAACAAGCTGGGCTGGCGGCATCGCGATCTGCAGGCGCACACGCGCACCATCTTCACCCACATGGTGGATGTGCCGTGCTACAACAACGTCGGTGGATCGCGGGAAGCCTATGGCCATCCCTACCGACTGTCCGAGGGCACGCTGCACCATGTCTTCCGCGGCGGCTGGCTGTGGGTGATCCCGTTCAACAACCACCCCCGTGCTACCAACCCACTGTGCAGCGTCGGCCTGCAGCTCGACCCGCGCCTCTATCCCGTGCGCGCCGAACTGACCCCCGAGCAGGAATTCTACGAATTCATCAGCCAGTTCCCCGACATCCAGCGCCAGTTCGCCGGCGCGCGCGCCGTGCGCGCCTGGACGCGCACCGACCGGCTGCAATACTCGGCGCAGCACGTCGTCGGCGACCGCTTCGCCCTGTTGGCGCATGCGGTCGGCTTCATTGATCCGCTCTACTCCAAAGGGCTGTACGTCACGCACATGAGCGTGATGCTGCTGGCCGACCTGATCCTGAAGGCGTATGCCAGCGGCGATTACTCGGCCGCCGCCTTCAGGCCGTTGGAAGAGCTGACCCTGCGCTACATGGCCATGCACGACCAACTGGTGGCCGGCTCGTTCAAGTCGTGGAGTCACCCGAAGCTGTGGGAGGTCTATGCGGTGCTGTGGCTGCTGGGCGCCTATCTGGAATACCTGAAGCTGACGGTGACGCGCCTGCGCGCCAAAGATCGCGCCGATTACCTGGCGCAACTGAGCGGCCTAAGCCTGGCTGGCGGCGGCTTCGACGAGTTCTTCACCCTGCAAGCGCAGATTGACGCCCTCATCGAACGGGTGAACCCGGATGACGAGGCCGACGTGGCGCGCACCGCCGCCCAAATCCGCGCGTTGTTCGGCGGTTTCAAGTGGCTGTCGTCCGCCTTTCGCGACCTGCTGGCCGGCAAGAATCACCTGCCCAACAACAAGCTGCGGGTGAACCTGCTGAACCGCAGCGACGGCTTCCTGGGCGACGGCGCTTACAACGCGCACTTCTTCGGTGGCGTCTCGCTGGCCGGCCTGCTGGTGAAAGCCGTGCGCGAGCAGGCCCGCTACTCCGTCCCCGCGCTGAACTGGCAGCGGCGCCGCCGCGCGCGCCTGGCGTCGCAGACAGCGCAGGCCAAAAGCCGATAAGTTTGGAGAGACGTTCCTTCGCTCACACAGGGGCCTCCTCCATTGCGCTCTCTACCACGGCCCGCACAACGAATTCCCCTGCGGGCCGCTTTGCCTGAGGAATCTGAGGCGTGAACAGGTGACGTCGCGCCCACCAGAGCCGCTGGCATACTCCCATCATTACCAGGGCGGCCATGGTCGGGAATAGCCAACGGAGCGCGCCGGGCCAGATCAAGAAGGCGCTGTAGAACAGGATCGTCTCCGTGCCGCCCACCAGGCCGGCCGGCATCGTCACCGTGGTCAGCTCGCCGCGGGCGCTGGCCCCGGCGCGGCGTTTCTCCAGGATCGCCGACAGGTACATCCACGACGCCGCGTTGACGTAGAAGCTGCCCAGCAGGAGCGCCAGGCTGACGCCCAGCCCGGCCGTGGCGCGACCCAGAAACAACCCAATCGGCAGCGCGGCGTATACGATGAAGTCGGTAACAATGTCCAGGTAGCCGCCGAAGTCGGTCCGTTGGTCGGTTGCCCGCGCCAGCATGCCGTCCAGACCATCCAGGATGCGGTTGAGCAGCCACAGGGCCAACGCCAGGGCGACCATTTGCCTGGTCGCCAGCGCGGCGGCGCTCAAGCCGATGACCAGCGCCAGCAGCGTAACGGCATTGGGCGACACCCCGCCCAGTGCTAACGCGCCAGGCCTCAAGATCTGGTCTTTGTAACCACGCAGGGTGTGATCCAACATGATTCGCTCCTCGCTGCTGCGTCAGCGCCGCGCTGCCTTGGCGACCTGTTTGCCCATCATGAAGCGCCGTAGAGTGGGATGTGCGCCCCGTTCACGCCCCCGGCCGCGTCGGAGCACAGGTAGACGATGGCCGCGGCGATCTCCTCCGGCGTCGTCCAACTGGCAGTCTCCGGCGTGCGCTGGCGGTCGCGCCGGTGCTGCACATCTATCGTCCGCACCACCAGCAGGTTGGCCGTGACCCCGGCCCCGGTCAGCTCCTGGGCCAGCGTGAGCAGGAGGGCCTCCTGTGCCGCCTTGCCGACGGCGTAGGCGGCGCCTTTGGCCATGGGGCGCCTCGCTGATGGCGAAGAAACGGCGACGATGCGGCCCCAGCCGTTTGCCGCCAGGTGTGGCGCAAAGGCCTGGGCGACGTTGAAGGTCGTCCACAGGTGCTGCTGCAGCATCGAGGTCATCTCCTCGGCCGGTAGTTGCACCGCCGTCTTGCCGCCCGTCCAGCCGCCCACCAGGTGCAAGAGGATGTCCACGCGGCCGAACGTCGCCAGCGTCGCCGCGGCCGCCGCCTGGGCGCCGGCGGGGCTGGCCAGGTCGGCTGCGCTCGCCAGCCAGCGTTCCTGCGGCAGGTTCAGTTCTGCGCCCAATGCCTGCAGGCGACTTGCGTCCGAGCCGACCAACGCCAGACGGGCGCCCTCCTCGGCCAGGCGCCGGGCGACCACCCGGCCCAGCCCACCGGTGGCGCCGGTGATCACGGCCACACGATTCTCCAGACTCATGGCTCTAGTCTCCCTTCTTACGCTGCTTGCAGCGTGGCGATTTGATCCTCGCTCATCGCCGCCAGGGCGGGGCGGTCGCTCTGTTCCGGCAGGCGTTCTTTGCCGGCGAAGTCAAGCAGATGCCCCGACTTGACAGCCTTCGTTTCCAGGTAGAAACGATTGTGTGAGTTCGGCGGGATGATGTGGGGGATGCGGCCGGTCACGGTAATCCCATAGCGAGTCAGATCGGCGATCTTGCGCGGGTTGTTGGTCAGCAGGCGCACCGATTTAACCTTGAGGGAGTCCAGCATATGAGCTGCGACCGCGTAGTCCCGCTCGTCGTCGCGAAAACCCAGCGCCAGGTTGGCCTCGACCGTGTCGTAGCCGTGATCCTGCAGGCCGTAGGCGCGGATCTTGTTGGTCAGGCCGATCCCCCGCCCTTCCTGGCGCAGGTAGAGCAGGATGCCCCTGTCCATCTGCCCAAGCTGCTGGAGTGCGCTTTCCAATTGGTCGCGGCAGTCGCAGCGCAGCGAGCCGATGGCATCCCCGGTCAGGCACTCCGAGTGGACTCGCACGGGTACATCGTCGGCGCCGCACACATCGCCGTGCACAAAGGCGGCGTGGTCTTTGTCGTCACGGTTGTTGTAGAAACCGACGACCTGGAAATCGCCGAAGCGCGTCGGCAGGTCGGCGATGGCGGCAATGCGGACGCAGACGTGATCGCGGCCGTAGCCGTCACAGGCATGGCGCAGGTTCTCGTCCAAGAGTTCTTTGATTTGCATTTGAGCCAAAGACATCGTTCCTCCAAAGTTTGTAGATGCGATCCGAGGCGTGTCACGCCCGCGGAATACGATAGGCGATCAGGATGCCTCCGTCGTCCAGCGTCTCGACGGAGAGCAAATTGAGCTGGATGGCGGCGGCGCGCGGCAGGCCAGGCCCATCGGCCAGGGTGGGCGCGGTCGCGCCGCCGAAGATCAGCGGGGCGAGGTACAGGCGAATCTCGTCCACCAGGCCGAGCCGCAGCAGTTCGGCGTTCAACGTGCCGCCGCCTTCTACCAGCAGCCGCTGCACGCCGATCTCCTGCAAACGGCGCAGCGCAGCCGGCAGATCGACGTGCGTCTCGCCCAGCACGCAGACATCGGCGCCCGCCTGCCTCAGCCGTGCGATCTGCGCTGGATCGGTCTGCTGCGTGGTAAAGAGCAGGACAGACGCCAGGCCGGCGGTGAGAAAGCGACTGTCGAGGCGCAACGTCGCCTTTGAAATGACGCCGACCTTGATTGGGTTCTCGCTCAGCCCACGGGCGCGACGGGCGGCGCGCAGTTCGGCAGACTTGACCGTGAGCCGCGGATCGTCGCCCAGCAGCGTGCGCCCGCCGACCATGATGGCGTCGCTCTCAGCCCGCAGGCGATCCACGCGCGCCAGGTCTGGAGGCGATGAGATGGTTGCCCCGCCGCGGGCCGCTGTATCAGTCTTGCCGTCGGCGGTCACGGCAACATTGAGTATTACGAAGGGGCGGTCAGGTGTCATCCTGGCGTTTCTCTCTCTGCATCGGCGTCACGCGCAGCGGCCATCCATGGCGCTGGCAAGTCGTGTTCGATTCCTTGACGCACAGGAGCCACAGCCTATTACCCCAGCAGACGCCGCCAGGTTGGTGTCGGATCGAGCAAGCGGTTCCAAACGCGACGATTCGACAGCGCCACGAAGCTCTCTCGGCCATGAAATCTGGCCGGGGGCCTTCTGTGTCAGGTGATGATCAGTGGGCTGCCGGTCGCCTGCCAGGCGCGCAGCACTTCGGCCACGCTCCAGGCCTGGGCGATGCAGCCGCGCGGGGTGAAGGGCGGGTCGCCGTCGAAGATCTCGCTCACGCTGCCCAGGCCGTGGTCGGCCAGATGGTGGGCGAAAGGCGCGAGGAAGGCGCGCGCCGCGGCGGGATCGCGGTGGACGCGCAGGTGGGCCATCACGAACGGGCCGATCAGCCAGCCCCAGACGGTCCCCTGATGATAGGCGCCGTCGCGCTGTCGCACATCCCCGCCGTAGTGACCGACGAAGGCCGGGTCATTCGGCGCCAGGCTGCGCAGGCCGTGCGACGTCAGTAGCTGGCGGCCGCAGACCGCCACGACCGCGGCCTGGTGCTCGGGGGGCAGGGGGCTGTGCGGCAAGGAGACGGCCAGGAGTTGGTTGGGGCGCAGGGCCGGGTCGTCCCCCGCCGGCCCGTCGAGCAGGTCGTGGCAGTAGCCGGTCGCCGGGTTCCAGAAGCGGGCAAACCCGCTGCCGGCGCGCTGGGCCAGGGCGTCGTAGGTCGCGGAGGGCCGAGCCAGACGCCGCGCAAAGTCCGCCATGCTGCGCAGGGCGTTGTACCACAGGGCATTGATCTCGACCGGCTTGCCGGTGCGCGGGGTCACGACCCAGTCACCCACTTTGGCGTCCATCCAGGTGAGCTGTACGCCTGGCTCGCCGGCGTAGAGCAGGCCATCGGCCGCATCCACGTGGATATTGTAACGCGTGCCGCGCTGATGCCAGACGATGATCTCCTGTAAGACCGGGAACAGATCGCGCAGCAGGCCATCGTCGCCGGTGGCGGCGTGATAGGCGCGGATGGCCTCGAAGTACCAGAGCGTGGCGTCAACGGTGTTGTATTCGGGCGTCTCGCCGGCGTCGGGGAAGCGGTTGGGCAACATGCCGCGGTCCACGTAACGGGCAAAGGTGCGCAGGATGGAGGCGGCGATCTCAGGGCGGCCGGTGGCCAGGGTCAGGCCGGGGAGGCTGATCATGGTGTCGCGGCCCCAGTCGCCGAACCAATGATAGCCGGCGATCACGGAATGGCCGGGGCCACCATCGGCGGCCGGACGGCGGACGATGAACTGGTCGGCGGCCAGGACGAGTTGTTCGATCCAGGGCGGCGGGGCGGGAAGTTCGGCGCGCTGCAACAAACCCTGCTCGTGGTCCCGCCGCACCTGGTACGCCTTTTGGCCGTCCAGGTTCGGGTCGGGTTCGACGCTCGCCACCAGCGTCAGCGAGGCGCCCGGCTCCAGCTGCGCCGTGAACGCCCCGGCGTAGAGGGCGTCGTCCAGCGTGTCCTGGCCGCGCGACGCTTCCTGGGCCAGAAAATAGTCGCGATACCACTGATGCTCGGCCCGCGCCGCCGCCCCGGCGCTCAGCAAATACAACGGCGTCGCGCCCGGGAACGCGGTCACGCGCAGGCCGTGCGGCGCAGGCTGGATGTCCATCTGCCAGTCGCCGGCGCGGGTCAGCGCATGATGGTCGCGGTAGTTGACCAGGGCCTTGATGGACAGGGTCAGGGGCGCGCTGGCCCGGTGCAGGTCGTAGCGGATGTAGGTCGTGTTGGCGCTGGGCTGCATCCAGACGCGCTTTTCCAGGAGGGCATCGGCGCAGGCAAACGACCAAACCGGCGTCGTCCCCTCTAGCCGAAACCGTTCGAGGTGCTGGTAGCCCGCCGGCTCCACCGCGCCGCCGGCCCAACGATTCGCGAACAGCGGATAGGCGCGGCCAAGATAGGTCGCCGTCTCATCGAGTTTGCTCAGCAGCACCGTTCGGCCCAACGGCGGTTGCAAGGCCGCCACCAGCAGGCCGTGATAGCGCCGCGCCGGCAGCCCGGCCACGGTGCCCGAGGCATAGCCGCCGATGCCGTTGGTTGCCAGCCACTCGCGGCGCTCGGCGGCGTTCAGGTCTCCGCAGGTCTCGCGGCCAAAATCAACGACCATCTGCTACAGTTGCACGACGGAGTCGTCGGCGCCGAACGGGTTGGGCGCGTAGGCGTCCGCGGCCCAGTCATTTTCCCAGAGGTCTCCGTCCAGCAGGAAGCGGTAGCGGTAGGTCTGGCCCGGCGCGAGGGCCAATGTGGTTGTGAAGCTGCCATTCGCCCGGCGCTTCATCGGCTGAGCGGACGGCGCCCAATCGTTGAAGTCCCCACACAGACACGCGGTCTGCGCGTTGACCTCGGCCGGAAGCTCGAACGTGACCTTGCAGGCCTTGCCGTTCTTGGTATAGCTTTTCTTTGGCATGAGATGACTCCTTTCCCGATGGAACAAGTGAACGAGTAGCGGTGAAACGGGGCCCGGCTGGCCTGGGCCTACGATTTCAGACCAACACAGGCCCGGTTCTCTTACCCGCGCCGCCGGTCTCGCTCACAGGATGACCCGCCCCAGCGTCAGCGCGGCCACCCCGATGAACAGCACGGCCAGCCCGACCTCCAGGGTGCGTTGCGGGATGCGACTGGCCAGGCGCGAGCCGATCTGCCCACCGATGATCACGCCGGGCACGGTGAAGATGCAGATGCTGAGCACGGTCAACAGCGCGTCGCCGCCGCTGGCTGCGAAGCGGACGAAGTGGCCGGCGGAGGCGATCAGCGCCGTGAGCGCCACGACGAAGACGCTGGTCGCCACCGACACCTTGCTGGGCACGCGACAGCGTTGCAGCAGGAAGTAGCCGTTCATCTCACCCAGGCCGGTGGAGACCATGCCCATGAAGAGCGCGCCGACGCCCGCCAGCATGCGCCCTTCGGCGCGGTTACAGACGGTGTAGCGGATCTCCTCGCCGTCCGCCGCGATCAGGCAGGTCTCGGCCTGCGGTCCGCCGTAGTTCCTTTCGATAGCAGCGTCCAAGGTGGCAACATCCTCGTGCTTGGGCTGGCGCAGGAAACTCAGGGCCACGACGAACAGCCCCACGCCCAGGATGGTCTGCAGGTAGACGGCCGGGATGACGCCCGAAGCCACCGTACCCAGAAGCGCCAGCGGGATCGTCGCCACCAGCAGGGCGCCGCCCAGGCGATAATCAATCAGCCGCTTGCGCACGTAGGCGAACAGCCCGCTGGCAAAGCCGAAGACTTCGGTGATGAGCGCCGTGCCGATGGCGACCTCTGGCGGCAGGCGCAGCGCCAGGATGAAGATCGGCGAGAAGAAGGTCGCGCCTTCGACGCCGGAGGCCATCGCCGCCGTGGCGATCAGGATCGAAAGGGGGAACATGAACCAGTATTGCAGTTCAAGCATGATAGTCCTCCGCCAGCGCCCGTAAGAGCGCGCCGACCTCCTCGCCGCAGTTCGGGCAAGTGTGGGCGCGGCTCGAACATGGTCGGGTGAAGTAATTGCCCAGGAACCTGCCGGATCAAGGACGAGAGATGCTGGCCGCGGATGATGTCGACGAGCCGCATTGTTGCCTTCAGCGGCTTGGACGCCGCGATGGTGGGGCTTCTTACCCGTCTGGCGTGGCGGCCTCGCTTCCAGGCCCTGGCGCTGGCTATCTGGCGCCGTCTATGGGCGGCGGCGACTGACAAGACCGCGCACATGCGAGGCGCTAGAATATCCGCGGGCGCAATCGTCTGGAGCAGCTCCTCCCGCACGGCCCGATCATCCGGCGGGCGAGCGTTGACGCTTCGCCCCGGCGCCCAACGCATCGCCGAAGGGTTTGCGAACGCCGGCGGCGAGAAGACGGCCGCGAATGCGTTCGAGGAGTTGATGGGAGTATCAGCTCCGCACCCCGCGCTCGCCTGCACGCCCGCCGAGCAGGCTGGCATAGAGTACGTCTCCGCGACAGGTGAAGCGCAGCGGGACGCCGTTTGCGGTCTGGCCTTCGGCGCGTTGCCACCCAGGCGGCGGCATCCCAGCCGGCATGAGCCTGCCGGAACTGCAGGATGAATGCCTGGCGGGGAAAATCAGCGCCAAAGGTTTGCCGGTGATAGTGCTGCACCGGGCTGCCGGGGATGCGCAGGCTGTTGGCGTACCATTAGTTGGCTATGACTCGAAGCCGGCCAACATGCTTGCCGGCGGCATTGGGTCTCACCCGAATGGCGCGCATGACAGCCAGGCCGCTGAGTGCATCGTACACTGATGATGAGCAGCAAAGACAACCTGCGGCTCGGTATACAGGCGCGACGACGGCGAGGCAATAGCTTCAGAATTAGTTCTGTGTGAAATAGTTCCGCGTGAGATAGTATCTCACGTAGAACTAAATTTATCGGATCGCCCCAGGGGAGACAGTTTGGTAAGCCCACGGTGATTGGTGATCCCGGCAGCCCTTCGACAGCGACTTGCGATCGGCGATCGGGGCAGGCGCACGTGCGCGAACGGGTGCAGGTGGGCGGCGGTCACACGTTGTGACCACGCCTCGTCCGCGGTTTCGTTGGTCGCCGTGCCTGCAGTCAAACTAACAGCCCGTCGTAAAAGTCACCTGGACACGGATTGGAGCAATGATTTTATGTTGGAAATCCGTGTGAAATCGGCCTCGATCCGTGTCCGAACTATCCTGCAAGCGACTTCTTCGACAATCTGCTCGCCCCGGTTGTCGTCCCCCCAAAAGCGCATCCCCCCTCCCACCACCACCCCGCCTCTTGACAACCCCCACCCAGCCATGCTATCATGGGAAAATTGTTAACAATTAACAGTTGACAATTTTTCTCTGCCGGAATCATACCCTCCGAGATGCTGCATGGATGACCCCTTCTCCTGGCCCACACCCGGCGCTGGTTGGGAACGTCTCCCGCTTTCCTTTCGCTATGACGAGCAGCCGTCGGCCGTCCTGCTGGAGGGCCGGGTGGGGCGCGGGGCGGCGGCGCAGGGCAGGGAGGGCGAGGAGGGCATCATCGTGCAAACGGCCCCGCTGGGGGGCCAGGCCGCGACCCTGACCTGCCGCTGCGAGACCCGCATCTTCACCGACTTCCCGGCGGTGGAGTGGGTCGCCTTTTTCCAGAACACAGGCGCGGCGGACGCCGGCATCCTCGCCGACATCCTGCCCCTCGATGTCTTCTTCCCCCTGGATGCCTCGACCCCGTGCCGTGTGCACCATGCCCGCGGCGCCCTGACGCAGCCGGACGACTTCGAGCCGCTCGTCACGCCGCTCACCTTCCGGCAGGGCGGCGGCAGGCTGGCATTGGCCGCCGCCACCGGCAAGTGCTCGACGCTGCATCTGCCCTTCTTCGATCTGGAGATGGGCGACGGTGGGGTGATCGCGGCCATCGGCTGGTCGGGCGGCTGGTCGGCCGTTTTCCAGCGCCAGCGCCAGGGCCTGCGCGTGCAGGCCGGGATGGAGCGCACGCACCTGGTCCTGCATCCGGGCGAGGAAATCCGCACGCCCCGCATCCTCTTGCTGGCGTGGGAAGGCGACCGCGTGCGCGGCCACAACCTCTGGCGGCGCTTGCTGCTGCAACACTACACGCCCCGGCCGCACGGACGGCTGCTGCAGCCGCCCTTCTGCGATGCCGCCTGGGGCGGGCGCACGGCCGCCAGCCATGTGCAGAAGATCGGCTGGCTGCACGAACACCGCATCCCGACCGAGTGCTATTGGATCGACGCCGGCTGGTACGGGGAACGGCCCCTGGCCGAGGCGGCGGACGGCCTCAGCAGCGGCTGGATGGCGCAGGTGGGAAGCTGGCGCCCGAATGCCGAAGGCTATCCCGATGGTTTGGCGCCCGTCGGCCAGGCGGCCGCTGCCGCTGGCCTGGGTCTGGTGCTGTGGGTGGAGCCAGAGCGAGCGCGCGAGGACACCCAACTGGCGCGCGAGCACCCGGAATGGCTGCTCGGCCCGACGCCGTGCAGCGCCGGCGGCTGGAACTACCTGCTCGACCTCGGCCACCCCGACGCCCGCCGCCATGTCACCGACCTGGTGTCGGGGCTGATCGAGGAAGGCGGGGTGAGCTGCTACCGGCAGGATTTCAACGACCTGCGCCTGCCCGAGATCTTCGCCAAGACCGACGCCCCCGACCGCGTCGGCATGGCCGAGATCCGGCACATCACGGGGCTGTATGCGTTTTGGGACGAACTGCGGGCGCGGCATCCCGGCCTGATCATCGACAACTGCGCCGGCGGGGGGCAGCGCATCGACCTCGAGACCATCGCCCGCAGCGTCCCGCTCTGGCGCAGCGACCTGCAATGCTGGCCGTTCGACCCGCTGGCGATGCAGACGCAGACGCAGGGCCTGGCCCCCTGGGTTCCCCTCAGCGCCGCCGTCTGTGAAGCCCCGACCGCCTATGCCATGCGCAGCGCCCTCGGCCCGGCCATCGTCACGCACTGGGCTGCGCAGGCGCTGGAAAACGGCGCCGACCTGCCCCTCGAGCGCATCCGGCGGCTGATGGACGAAGCCCTGGCCATGCGCAAGTTCTTCTCCGGCGATTTCTACCCCCTGCTTTCGTTCAGCCTCGCCGCCGATGCCTGGGCCGCCTGGCAGTACGACCGGCCCGACCTGGGCGAGGGGATGGTGGTTGCCTTTCGCCGCCACGAGTCGCCTTTCCCGGTCTGGGAGGCGAAGTTGCAGGCGCTGGCGCCGGAGGCGGTCTACGAGCTGTGCTCGTGGGATGATCACAGCCGCCGGCGGCTGGCGGGCGGGGCGCTGATGACGGCCGGGTTCAGCGTCACGGTCGGCGACAGGCCCGGCTCGGCCCTCTTCACCTACAAACGCGTCGCGTGAGACCCTCAAGGCTCGCAGGAGAAGCCCCATGGAAATGAGCAGCAAAGAACGCTTTGCCCGGATTTTGCAGCATCAGCCGGTGGATCGCATCGGCCTGTTCGAGGTGTTCTGGCGCGAGACGGCGCAGCGTTGGGCGGACGAGGGCCACTTCGCCCGGCCAGAGATGATCAGCGACCATTTCGGGCTTGATGTGCGGCGGACCGGGGGCGAGATCACGCCGGGGGACTATCGCACCATCAATCTGATCGCCGATGTGGATGCGGGCGAGCAGGTGGTGGAGGAGACGGAAACGGTCAAGCTAGTGCGCGACGGCAATGGCGCCCTGCTGCGCTGGCACAGGCATGGGTCGGGCGCGCCGGAGCATGTCGATTTTGCAGTCAAGGAGCGGCGCGATTGGGAAGAGCACATCCGCCCCCGCCTGCTCGACGAGAGCACTTACGAGCGGCGGATCAACTTCGACAGCTATCGGGCGCTGGCGGCGAAATGCGCCCGCGACCAACGCTTCATGACCTGCGGCGTGGTGGGGCCGTTCGATCAGATGTCGCCGATGTGCGGGCACGAGCATCTGCTGGTGGGGATGGCGCTGGACGGCGACTGGGTGTGCGAGATGGCCGATCTCTACGCCACCGTGCTGGTCCACCTGCTGGAGATCCTGTTCGAGCGCGAGGGGCTGCCCGATGGGCTGTGGGTCTGGGATGACCTGGGCTTCAGGGGCCGGCCGTTCATGTCGCCGGCGATGTATCGGGCGCAGCTTTTCCCGGCGCACAAGAAGATCTTCGACTTTGCGCATAGCTGCGGGCTGCCGGTGGTGCTGCACAGCGACGGCATGATCGAGGCCCTGGCGCCGTCGCTGATCGAGGCCGGCATCGACTGCCTGCAACCGCTAGAGGTCAAGGCCGGTATGGATTTGCTGAGGCTGAAGCAGCGGTTCGGCGACAAGATTGCGCTGATCGGCGGCATGGATGAGCGGGTGCTGGAGACCAACGACCTTCAGGCCGTCGAGGCGCTGCTGCTGAACAGCCTGCCCGGAGCGATGGCCGGCAGCGGCTATGCTTTGCAGGTCGACCACAGCGTATCGCCGCTGGTGGACTACGACACATACAGGTTCTTCGTCGAGAGGGGCCTGGAGATCGGAACCTATCGATAGCTAAAGTGAAGTCACTTCGAGAACAGGGGTTTTGTCGAGGACGAAGGACGAAGGACGAAGGACGAAGGATGAAGGACGAAGGACGAAGGACGAAGGACGAAGGACGAAGGACGAAGGACGAAGGACGAAGGACGAAGGACGAAGGACGAAGGACGAAGGACGAAGGACGAAGGACGAAGGACGAAGGACGAAGCGTTTCCATGAAGGAATCGCTTTGGTCTTTCGTCTTTGGTCCTTCGTCTTTGGTCTTTCGTCTTTGGTCTTTGGTCTTTCGTCTTTCGTCAGATCAGCATCGGAACTTATGTTTTCAAAGTGACTTGGGTTTAACGATGAAGGAGCAGACCCATGAGCAACAGCCCGCTTCAGGGCGTGATCGTCCCCGCCATCACCCCTGTCGATGACGAAGACCGGGTGGACGAGGCGGCTTTCCGAGCCGGCCTCCGCCGCCTCATCGCTGGCGGCGTCGATGGCGTCTTCGTCGGCGGTTCGGCGGGCGAAGGCCCCCTGCTGACCGACCGCGAGTGGGAGCGTATGGCGGGCATCGCCGCCGACGAGGTGCGAGGCGACGCGCCCTTACTGGGCGGCGCTATGGACGCGTCGACGCCGCGCGTGCTGCACAAGCTGCGCCTCCTGGCCCGGCTTGGCTATGCGCACGCCGTCGTCACCCCCACCTACTACCTGACCTTGCGCCACCCCGACGAGTACCTGCGGCTGTTCGGCGCCTGCGTCGAGGCGGCCGGCGAGATGGAGATCGTCGCCTACAACATCCCGCCCTGCACCGGCTCCATCCTGCCGGCCGAGACCGTGGTCGAGATGGCGCGGCGGGGCTGGATTCGCACGATCAAAGATAGCTCCGGCGACTTCGACTATCTCTGCCGGCTGCTGGCGGAGGGGGCCGAGCATGGCCTGCGGGTCTTGCAGGGCGACGAGCTGGCCATTGGCGAAGGGCTGCGGGCGGGGGCGGCCGGCATCGTGCCGGTCGGCGCCAACTACGATCTCGGGGTTTACAGGCGCGCCTGCCGGGCCGCCGGCGACGGGGATGAGGCAGCGCTGGAGCGCTGCATGGCGCGCATCATGGCGCTGCGCCAGGCCCTGGTCCTGGCCGGGCCACAGTGGATCGCTGGCGTCAAATACGCCCTGTCGCGGCTCGGCATCGGGTCGGGCAGACCGATCTCACCCTTGCAGCCGCTGACGCCCGCGCAGCGGGCGGCCGTCGACGCCTTCATGGCGGCGGATTGAATCACCGCCGGCGCCGCCGGCGCGCAAGTTGCCTGTGATCTGGGTGCAAATTGCCCCCTGCGGCTCTTGACAGGCAGCGGTGAAGGTGTTACACTTCCGTCAAGATTGTTAACAATTAACAGTTTACTGTTTACAATCCTGAGCCTCGTGTTCGGAGGCTGTAACTGGCGACCGTTTCCCATCTGGCAAGAGAGAGTGTCGACATGGATAACGATGCCCTGGCGCAAGTCCTATCCCCCCCTATCAAACGTTCGCTGGCGGACGACGTGGTCGAACGGCTGCGCGGCGCCATCCTGTCCGGGCAACTGGCGCCGGAGGAGCGGCTGCGCGAGGTGGAGCTGGCCGAGATGCTGGGGGTCAGCCGGGGGCCGGTGCGCGAGGCTTTGGGCCGCCTTGACCGCGAGGGTCTGGTCGTCATTGGCCGCACCGGACGCACCACCGTCGCCCGCCTCTCGCTCGAAGATCTGGACGAAGTTTTCAGCCTGCGCCGGGCGCTGGAACGATTGGCGGTCGAATATGCCTGTGCGCGGGCGACCCCGCAGGATATCGCCGCCATGCAGGCGGTGGTGGATGATATGGCCGTTGCTCTGGCGCGGGGCATCAGCGAGAAAGAAGGGGCCGAGCTTGATCTGCGTTTTCACGACGCTTTGTACCAGGCCAGCCGCCATCAGCGTCTGCTCGCCTTCTGGGGCACGCTGCGCTCGCAGATCTATGTCATCATGCTCAGCCGCAACGTCGCCAGCGCCGATTTCAAGGACGCGGTGGTGTACGGGCATCAGGGGATCGTGGATGTGATCAAGTCGGGTGACAAGGAACGGGCGCTTGATCTGATCGAGGCACACATGGCCGTGGCCTACGAGCTGGTGAGCCGGAGCTACGGGCGACCCCAATCTGATTCGGACGGACAGGCCGAGAGTTCGCACGACATCGCTTGACCGCCGGCCTGATTTGTTCACGGAACCGCAACGCGAGAAGGGTGAAACGTGAGCGGAGGTTGGCCGCTTTTCACCCATCACGTTTTCACGTTTGAGACACGGACATCACTGCTTTCTTCTGAGGCGCACGACCGGCAATGAAGCTGATAACGTTTGTCCACGAAGGGAACACCCGTCTGGGGGCGCTGGCCACCGTGAACGGGAGCGAACGGGTCTACGACCTGAATCGCCTGGAGCCGCGCCTGCCGGGCGATATGCTGGCCTTGCTGGAAGCCGGGCCGCCGGCGCTCGACCTGGCCCGGCGGGCGCTCGCAGCCGCCAGTCCGAGCGCGGGCCTGGACCCGACCAGGGTGACGCTCAAGGCCCCGATCCCGCGCCCCGGCAAGATCATCTGCATCGGCCAGAACTACCTGGCGCACGCCCAGGAAGCGAACGCCTCGGCGCCGCCCGTCCCCATCATCTTCGCCAAGTTTGCCAACACGGTGATCGCCCACGGCGAGGCGATCGTGATCCCGCAAGCCGTCCAGAAGCCGGACTATGAAGGCGAGTTGGGCGTGGTCATTGGCAAACGCGGGCGCCACATCCCCCAGGCGCAGGCGCTCGACTATGTGGCGGGCTATCTGCCGCTGAACGATGTCAGCGCCCGCGATTGGCAGAATCGCAGCAGCCAATGGGTCATCGGCAAGACGCCGGACACTTTCTGCCCGATGGGCCCGGCCCTGGTGACGGCGGATGAGGTTCCCGATGTGCAGAACTTGTGGCTGCGCACGACCATCGGCGATGAAGTGCTGCAAGAAGGCCACACCAGCCTGATGATCTTCTCGGTCGCCCACCTCATCGCCGACATGAGCCGGGTGATGACGCTGGAGCCGGGCGACGTGATCGCCACCGGCACGCCAGCCGGGATCGGCGCCGCCCGCACCCCCCCGCGCTGGCTGCGGCCCGGCGATGTGGTGCAGATCGAGATCGAGAAGGTCGGCCTGCTCGAGAACCCGGTGGTCTTCGAAGCCTGACTCTGGCCCGCACGGGCTTTCACCCCCAACTGTCTCTAGCGGACGAGGAGCGGCGTGTGACAAGCGAACGAACCATCTCCCAACAGCAATCCTTCCGGCAGCCGTTCTACCGGCGTTTGCTGGGCGTGACCGAGCTGGGCGTGCTGGTGGCCGTGGCGGTGTTCTTCGTGGCGTTCACGGTGATCGATAGCAGCATGGCCAACCCGGCCAATCTGGCGCGCATGGCGCTGCAAGGCAGTTTTCTGGGGCTGGCGGCCTTTGCCATGAGTTTCTTGATGATCGCGGGTGAGATCGACCTGTCGAGTGGCGGCACGGCTGCGCTTAGTGCGGCGCTGGCTGGCGCGCTCATGATGAACCTCGGCTGGTCGGAATGGGCGAGCTGTGCGGCGGCGCTGGGGGCGGCCGTGCTGGTGGGATTGCTGAACGCCTTCATCGTACTGAAGGTGCGCATGCCCTCGTTTTTCGCCACGCTTGGCACCAGTTTCCTCGTCAGCGGGTTGGCGATCTGGATACTGAAGGGCGCCTGGTTCTATGTTGCAGATCAAATCCCGATTTTGCTAAAGGTGCTGAACCCCTCGCCGTTGTTCGCCCTGCCGTGGATCTTCATCGCCCTTCTGATCGCCTATGTGGTGGGCGACGTTCTCATGCGCACCTCGCGCCTGGGGCCACTCCTGACGGCCGTGGGAGGCAACCGGCGGGCCGCCGAGATCGTGGGCATCAACGTGCCGCTGGTCAAGACTATTTGCTTCGTGTTCGTGAGCGTGTGTTGTGGGCTGGCCGGCATCCTGGTGATGGCTTACTCGGGCACGACGGACGCCTCGATCGGGGATGGTTGGCTGCTCTGGGTGATCACGATCGTCATCATCGGCGGCGGTAGCCTTCGAGGCGGAACCGGCAGCATCATCGGTGCGTTCTTCGGGACGGTCCTGGTCCAGATCATCCGCATGGGGCTGCTCAACGCCAAGGTGCAGACCAACGCCCAGGGTATCGTGATCGGGGCCATCTTGCTTGCGGCAGCTACGCTAGACGTCCTCCGACGCAAGAGCATTCAATACTAGCCGAGCGAGGAGACAACCGGTTGGATGCATGTCAATCGAACGGAGAACACCTATGGAGCTGACCTACAACGAACGCGATAGGCTCCCCTGGAGCAAGAGGCTCGCCAGTTTTGCGCGCGGCCTTCTGGGCAGGCAAGAAGCCGGGATCATTCTGGTATGCCTCGTTTTGACCGCCTTTTTCTACTCGCGCAACCCTGCCATGCTGGCGCCGACGACCATCGTCGCCATCCTGCGCACCATGGCCTTCCCGGCCTTGATCGCCATGGGCATGGTGCAGCTGATGATCGCCGGGGAGATCGACCTGTCGACCGGCGCCATGATGAGCCTGGCGGCCGTATTTGCCGCCAAGCTGATCCGCGATGCCGGCCTCTCGATCCCGGTGGCGGTGGCCTGTGCGCTGGGGATGGCCATCCTGGTGGGGCTGATCAACGCCTTCTTCACCGTGAAAGTCGGTGTGCCGGCCGTGATCACCACCATCGGCACCATGTTCATCGTGCGCGGGGTCAGCTACTCGTTTACAAACGGCTTGCCCATCTACCCGCTGCCAGAGGAGGTGGGCATCATCGGCTCGTGGCGGCCGCTGGGCCTCTCGTTCACCTTCTTCCTGGCGCTGGGCATCATGGTCGTCGTCCAGATTCTTCTCAGTTGGACGCGTTGGGGATCAGCTTTGTTTGCCACCGGCGGCAACAAGCTTGCCGCCCAGGTTTGTGGCGTGAATACCGATCGGGTCAAGACCCTCTCTTTCGTGGTTACCAGCGTGCTGGCCGGGATGGCCGGGCTGCTGACCATGAGCCAGCTCCCGCAGACGCCCGGCGATCCCATCATCGGCAAAAACCTGGAATTGCACATCCTGGTCGGCGTCATCGTCGGCGGCGTCAGCTTCTACGGGGGGCGAGGCTCCGCCCTGGGCGCTTTCATCGGCGTCTTCTTCATTCAATTGGTGAAGAGTGGGTTGGTTATTGGACGTTTCGATTCATTCTTGCAGACGCCAGTGCTTGGTTTCCTGCTGATGCTTGCCGCCGTCGTCGATGTGTTGCGACATCGGGGAGACGAGATCTGAGTGGCGTCGCACCCGCCTGACTTGCAGTGGCGGCGCTATTCGAGGCCAGACTCTCAGAACGGCGCCCCTAAAGGAGGAGAGTTCTGTATCAGAAACAAAAAGTAGTGACTCTAAACCAACTGTCGAACCGATTTTTCAAGGCTGAACCTTCAGCCGCACTCTTGATCGGAGGATGAAATGTCTCGGAAAGCATTGTTCCATGTTGTCTTTGTGTTCGTTCTCCTGGCCATGCTGGCAGCGTGCGCCGGTCAGACGACGCCCGCCCCCACCCAGGCCCCGGCAGAAGAGCCGACGACTGCTCCCGTCGCGGAAGAAGGGCCTGTCAAGGGCAAGTTCTACTGGGTGCAGAGTTCGGCCTGGCATCCTGTGCACCAGTACACACAGCAGGGCTTCCTGGCCGGCTGCGCCTCGCTGGGCCTGGACTGCGAGTTGGCGACCACCGACGAGAACACGCTCGACGCCCTGGTGGCCCTGGCCGACCAGGTTGTGTCGCGACCCGACGCCAAGGGCGTGGCCATGTGGTTCGGCGGTCTGCCGGTAGCCAAGCCGATCATCGAGAAGGCGAAGGCGAACGGCATCGCCGTGGCCTTGCCGCACTTCCCGGTGGAGGAGGGTTTCTACGCCGACAACGCCGTTCAGATCGCCGCCGACACCTCGAAGTATCCCGACCCGGTGGCGAAGGCGATGTGCGAGGAGTTGAAGAAGCAAGGCCAGACCTCGGGCTCGATCGCCGTCACCGAGAACAACCACAACGCCACCGAGGACAAGGTGGCCGAGGTGTTCACCGCCGGGATCAAGAAGTACTGCCCTGAGTTCACCGTCTTGCCGGTGGAGTTGGAGGGGCCGGAACCCACCCAGGCCATCGCCGTGGCGTCATCGATCATCCAGGCCAACCCCGACATCGTGGCGGCGCTCTCGACCACCGGCGGCGGCCCCACCACCTGGGCGGGCGCCCAGAAGGAAACGGGCAAGAAGATCGTGGCCGCTGGCATGGATGCCACCCGCGTCAACCTCGACCTGGTGAAGAACGGCGAGGTGTGGGGTCTGGTGGCGCAGCCGCTGTACGAGGAAACCTTCGGCTCGGCCGAGTTGCTGTACAAGATGGCGAACGGCGAGAAGGTCCCCTACTGGACGGTGCTCGACGCCCCCTTGGTGACCAAGGACAACACCCAGCCCTACTACGACCTCCTGGCCCAACTCGAACCCAAGTTCCGTAAGGACGCCAAGAACCCCGACGAAGCCAAGGCTGCCGAGAAGGTCAAGGGCAAGTTCTACTGGGTGCAGAGTTCGGCCTGGCATCCTGTGCATCAGTACACGCAGCAGGGCTTCCTGGCCGGCTGCGCCTCGCTGGGCCTGGACTGCGAGTTGGCAACCACCGACGAGAACACGCTCGACGCCCTGGTGGCCCTGGCCGACCAGGTTGTGTCTCGACCCGATGCCAAGGGCGTGGCCATGTGGTTCGGCGGTCTGCCGGTGGCCAAGCCGATCATCGAGAAGGCGAAGGCGAACGGCATCGCCGTGGCCCTGCCGCACTTCCCGGTGGAGGAGGGTTTCTACGCCGACAACGCCGTGCAGATCGCCGCCGACACCTCGAAGTATCCCGACCCGGTGGCGAAGGCGATGTGCGAGGAGTTGAAGAAGCAAGGCCAGACCTCGGGCTCGATCGCCGTCACCGAGAACAACCACAACGCCACCGAGGACAAGGTGGCCGAGGTGTTCACCGCCGGGATCAAGAAGTACTGCCCTGAGTTCACCGTCTTGCCGGTGGAGTTGGAGGGGCCGGAACCCACCCAGGCCATCGCCGTGGCGTCATCGATCATCCAGGCCAACCCCGACATCGTGGCGGCGCTCTCGACCACCGGCGGCGGCCCCACCACCTGGGCGGGCGCCCAGAAGGAAACGGGCAAGAAGATCGTGGCCGCTGGCATGGATGCCACCCGCGTCAACCTCGACCTGGTGAAGAACGGCGAGGTGTGGGGTCTGGTGGCGCAGCCGCTGTACGAGGAAACCTTCGGCTCGGCCGAGTTGCTGTACAAGATGGCGAACGGCGAGAAGGTCCCCTACTGGACGGTGCTCGACGCCCCCTTGGTGACCAAGGACAACACCCAGCCCTACTACGACCTCCTGGCCCAACTCGAACCCAAGTTCCGTAAGGACGCCAAGAACCCCGACGAAGCCAAGGCTGCCGAGAAGGTCAAGGGCAAGTTCTACTGGGTGCAGAGTTCGGCCTGGCATCCTGTGCATCAGTACACGCAGCAGGGCTTCCTGGCCGGCTGCGCCTCGCTGGGCCTGGACTGCGAGTTGGCAACCACCGACGAGAACACGCTCGACGCCCTGGTGGCCCTGGCCGACCAGGTTGTGTCTCGACCCGATGCCAAGGGCGTGGCCATGTGGTTCGGCGGTCTGCCGGTGGCCAAGCCGATCATCGAGAAGGCGAAGGCGAACGGCATCGCCGTGGCCCTGCCGCACTTCCCGGTGGAGGAGGGTTTCTACGCCGACAACGCCGTGCAGATCGCCGCCGACACCTCGAAGTATCCCGACCCGGTGGCGAAGGCGATGTGCGAGGAGTTGAAGAAGCAAGGCCAGACCTCGGGCTCGATCGCCGTCACCGAGAACAACCACAACGCCACCGAGGACAAGGTGGCCGAGGTGTTCACCGCCGGGATCAAGAAGTACTGCCCTGAGTTCACCGTCTTGCCGGTGGAGTTGGAGGGGCCGGAACCCACCCAGGCCATCGCCGTGGCGTCATCGATCATCCAGGCCAACCCCGACATCGTGGCGGCGCTCTCGACCACCGGCGGCGGCCCCACCACCTGGGCGGGCGCCCAGAAGGAAACGGGCAAGAAGATCGTGGCCGCTGGCATGGATGCCACCCGCGTCAACCTCGACCTGGTGAAGAACGGCGAGGTGTGGGGTCTGGTGGCGCAGCCGCTGTACGAGGAAACCTTCGGCTCGGCCGAGTTGCTGTACAAGATGGCGAACGGCGAGAAGGTCCCCTACTGGACGGTGCTCGACGCCCCCTTGGTGACCAAGGACAACACCCAGCCCTACTACGACCTCCTGGCCCAACTCGAACCCAAGTTCCGTAAGGACGCCAAGAACCCCGACGAGAAGTGATGATCGTCGTCCTCGCGGGCGCCGGAGCGTCTCTGGCGCCTGCGAGTTTCGGCAACTTGTTGCCGCGACGAACCAGGTTGATCCCCCGGTCTTTTCACGGCGAACTGGCCGGGGGATCAACCCAAGCCCGAACGGCGCCTTGCGCGGCACTGACGAGGAGAAGACCCCATGACTGGCGAAGCGACACATGACCTTCACACCGGCGCTGCCCAACGGCAGCCTCTCCTGGAGGCCAAAGGTATTTCCAAGGCGTTCGGCCATGTCCAGGCCCTGGACAACGTGGATTTCGAGCTGTATCCGGCCGAAGTCGTGGCCCTGATCGGCGACAACGGCGCCGGCAAGTCGACGTTGGTCAAGATCCTTTCCGGCATCTATCGTAAGGACGCCGGCCAGATCTACTTCGACGGCAAACCCGTCGAACTCCACGGCCCCAAGGATGCCGAACGGCTCGCCGGCATCTCGACCGTTTACCAGGACCTGGCGCTGGTGGATGTCCGCGACGTAGGCTCCAACATCTACCTGAACATGGAGCCGACCCGGCTGGGCTTCTTCATCAACTTCAAGAAGCTTTATGCCGATGCCAAGCGGGTGATCGACGTTCTGCGCATCGATATGCCATCGGTGCGCGTCAACGTGGGCGAGCTGTCGGGCGGCCAGCGGCAGGGGGTGGCGATTTCGCGGGCGCTGGCGCGCGGGCGGCGCATCTTCATCATGGATGAGCCAACCGCCGCCCTGGGTGTGGAGCAGCAACACAAAGTGAATGACCTGATCTTGACCCTGAAAGCCGAAGGCAAGACGGTGCTGGTGATCAGCCACAATCTGGAGCATGTCTTCGCCGTCGCCGACCGCCTGGTGGTGTTGCGCCGCGGCAAGCGCGTGGGCACGCGCCTGAAAGCAGACACAACCCGAGAGGAGATCGTCGGGCTGATCACGGCCGCCATCAAGGGCGACGAGGGGTGAGGCGTGAAACGTGAGGCGTGAGGCGTGAGGCGTGAAACGTGAAACGTGAGGCGTGAAACGTGAGCAAGAAGCGGCCGGTTTTCACGGAACACGCAACACGGAACACGGAACACGGAACACAAGATACGCAACACCTGACAAACAAGATCAGGGCTTTCCGTTTCTCATTTGATGCAAGAGAACTCCTCGATAGTGTGTCATGCTGAGCGGGTCAATCGGCCAACTTACATGGTGAAGACCATACCAGCGAAGCATCTCGCGCGTCTTAGGTCAGCACTAACGGAAAGGCATCATACAATTCATGAGATTTGGATGGCCCACGCGAGAACCTGTCCTGAGCGTAGCGAATGGATGCTTCGCTGGAATTCCTCTGCAACAACCTTTTGTGATCGACCCGCAGATGCTTCGTTTCACTCAGCATGACATAATTAGCACTCTGACGCTTTACGACTCAGTGGATATGAGAACCGGAAAGCCCTGAACAAGATCGATTTACTGAGCAAAACATCGAAAAACGGTGAAATCATGTCATTGAATGTCTATGATCTGAGCGGGAAACTCGTGCTCGTCACCGGCGCCGGCACCGGCATCGGGCGCGGCGTCGCCCTGGTGTTGGCCGAGATGGGCGCCGATGTGGCGTTGCATTACGGTCGCAGCGCCGAGGGGGCGTTTGCCGCCGTCGAGCAGATCGAAGCCTGGGGCAGGCGGGCCATCGCCATTCAGGGCGACCTGGGCGAGGTGGCCGACTGCCGCCGTGTGGTGGACGAAGCCGCCGCCTTTTTGGGCGGTCTGGACGGCTTGGTGAACAACGCCGGCATCACCACCACCATCGATTTCCTCGCTGTCACCGAAGAGCAGTTCAACCGCAGCTACAACCTGAATATTCGCGGCGAGTTCTTCTGCGCGCAACAGGCGGTGCGGCATATGATCGAGCGCGGGCGCTTGCTGCGCCAGCGCGACCCCGCCGGCCCATGGGCCGGCGGCAGCATCGTCAACATCTCGTCGGTGCACGGCATGTTGGGCTGTCCGGGGCATTCGGTCTATGCCGGCACCAAGGGCGCCATCGATGCCTTCACCCGCGAGCTGGCTATCGAACTGATCCCGCTGCACATCCGCGCCAATGTGCTGGCCCCCGGCACCATCGAGGTGCCGAGCTACTGGCGCAAATCGCCGGGCTACACGCGTGCGGCCGGGAACAAGGTCGTGCCGTGGGGCCGGGTGGGCCTGCCGGAGGAGGTCGGTTATCTGGCCGCGTATTTGCTCGCCGACGCCTCCGAGTTCATGACCGGCTCGGTGCTCTACTTCGACGGCGGCCTCACTGCCAAAATGGCGCTGCCCGAACAGCCAGCGCAGAGTGAAGGGTAGGAGTGGGCAGTGGTCAGTGATCAGTATTCAGTGGTCAGTGATCAGTATTCAGATGCCGTTGGTTTATTTATGGTCAAGTAAAGTAGGCATGGAAACTGGTTGAACAATGGTTGAGCGTGTGGCAAAATGAGCGTCGGCCATAGACGTATGGCAGCAACTACAGCCAAG